>NZ_JBSGIW010000117.1:0-19563 GCF_053605265.1 Streptomyces sp. NPDC003943
TCGTGGTCGGGGTCGGCCTTCGGCAGGGCGGTGCCGAGGCGCCGCAGCACCCGGGTGAGAGCCGCCTCCAGCCAGTCCGGGCGGGCCAGGAAGCCCCGCGCCGCCGCCTTGGAGCAGTCCGGCCTCGCCACGCCCCCGCTCCGCCCCGGCGGCGCGGGATGATGGGCCCATGCCCGAAGGAGACACCGTCTGGTACGAGGCCCACCGGCTCGACACGGCGCTCGCCGGCCGGGTCCTCACGCGCTTCGACCTGCGCGTGCCCCGGTTCGCGACGGCCGACCTCACCGGCCGCCGGGTCCTCGATGTCACTCCGCGCGGCAAGCATCTGCTCACCCGCGTCGAGGGCGGCCTCACGCTCCACTCGCATCTGCGGATGGACGGCGCGTGGCAGGTGTACGCCACGGGTGAGCGCCCGCGTGGCGGGCCGGCGCACCAGATCCGGGCGATCCTCGGGAACGCGGAGTTCACGGCGTACGGTTACCGGCTCCCGGTCCTGGAACTGATCCGCACCTCGGAGGAGGAGAAGGCGGTCGGCCATCTCGGGCCCGATCTGCTCGGCCCGGACTGGGATCCCGCGGAGGCCGTCCGCAGGCTCGGCGCCGACCCGTCCCGGCCGCTCGGCGAGGCGCTGCTCGACCAGCGCAATCTCGCCGGGATCGGCAACGTCTACAAGTCGGAGCTGGCGTTCCTGGCCGGCGTCACGCCCTGGCTCCCGTTCGGCGAGCTGGGCCCCGGCGTCCCCGAGCGGCTGGTGGCCACCGCGCACCGGCTCCTGGAGGCGAACAAGGACCGCCCGGGCATGCGCACGACCACGAGCCGCCGCGGTGAGCGGCTGTACGTGTACGGGCGCGAGGGCCGCCCCTGTCCGCGCTGCGGAGGCGCGGTCCGCAAGGCCGAGCTGGCCGACCGGGTGACGTACTGGTGCCCGCGCTGCCAGCGGGGCCCGCGGCAGGAGCCGTAGCGCGGCCACCGCTCGTGGCGCCGTAGCGAGGCCACGCCCCTCGCACCGCAAAGACCGGGCCGCCGATGGTGGCCCTGCAAGCCGGGCCACCGCTCCTCGCACCGCAAGAACCGGGCCGCCGCTCCTGACACCGCAAAGCCAGACCCGCCGCTCCTGACACCGCAAAAGCCGAGCCCACCCAATTGACGGTCCGTCAGCTCCGGTCGTACCGTCCGGACATGGCCCTCACTGCCCGCACGGCGTATGACCTCACCGGCCGCACTGCCTTCGTCACCGGCGCCGCGAGCGGCATCGGCCGCGCGACCGCCGAACTCCTCGCCGAGGCGGGCGCGGCCGTGCACTGCGCGGACCGCGACGAGGCCGGTCTGAAGGAGACCGCGGCCCGGATCGGGCGCGTGGGCGGCACCGCGCACGCCCACGTCCTGGACGTCACCGATCGCGCCGCCCTCGCCGCCGCCGTACGCGCCGCGGGTCCGCTGCACGTGATGGCGGCCGTCGCAGGGGTCATGCACACAAGCACGGTCCTGGAGACCCGCGACGAGGATCTCGACCGGGTCCTCGCGGTGAACTTCAAGGGCGTGCTGCACGCCTGCCAGGAGGCCGCCCGCTCGATGATCGAGCACGGCGTGCCAGGCTCCGTCGTCACCATGGCCTCGGGCGCGATGGACACCGCGAACCCGGGCCTGCTCTGCTACAGCGTCACCAAGGCGGCCGTGGTCCAGCTGACCAAGACGCTCGCCGCCGAGGTCGGCCGGCACGGCATCCGGGTCAACGCCGTCGCCCCCGGCTGGGTCCGCACGCCCATGACCGACCGCCACGAGCCGGCCGCCCAGGAGCAGGCCGAGGCCGCGATGGTGCGCGTCTCACCGCTGGGCCGGGTGGGCGAACCGGAGGACATCGCTCACGCGGTGCTCCATCTCGCCTCTGACGCCTCGTCGTTCACGACGGGTCAGATCCTGCGTCCCAACGGCGGCGTCGCGATGCCCTGGTGACCCCGCGCTTGCCGGACGAGGCGGCCACGTGCACCGGCAACAGGCTCAGCCCCCAGCCGCCCGCGGCCACCGCCCCCTCGACCGGTCCCGCCTCCCCCGGCACCAGCAGCAGACGCAGCACCGCCCACCACCAGAGCCCACCGGCCACCAGTCCGGCCGCGACCAGCATGAGCGTCACCAGCGGAACCCGTCGCCGTACCATGGCCGCCTCCTCCGGTCGACGCTAGTCCCGCAGGATCACCCGGCGGGAGGGCGCACAAGAGGCAAGCCCGGCGCACGGGGCCGCATCGCAGCCCGTACCCTCCAGGCGCACGTACTCCACCATGGCACGTCGCACCCGGACTCGGCATCTCCAACGGAACAGCCCCGGCCGGCACCCGTACAGGGCACCGACCGGGGCTTCACGCCGTTTCCGGTTCGTACTTCCGGTTCGTGCTGCGCCGTCAGGCGGCGACGACGTCGACGGCCTCCGCGGGCGCCTTGATGGTCACCCGTTCGGGCACACCGGTCACCGACGTCACCGACACCGAATTGAGCATCGGTCGCACCGGTGCTCGCATCGGCTCACCGGCCGCCGCCGACTGGGCCAGTTCGGCCAGTGACAGCTCGTCGCTCACTTCACGCATGAGCTCGGACATCCGTACGTCCAGCGCGTCGCAGATCGCGGAGAGCAGCTCGGAGGAAGCCTCCTTCTGCCCCCGCTCCACCTCGGAGAGATAGCCGAGCGAGACTCGGGCGGACGAGGAGACTTCGCGCAGAGTACGGCCCTGGCGCTGGCGCTGCCGACGCAGCACGTCACCCAGCAGGCGACGGAGCAGAATCATCGGTGGCTCCCTCCTCGGACCGCGTAGCCGCATCCTTCACGCCCCACCGTACCGCCTCGCGCCGCGGCCGTGCGGGGAGCGATGTCGTGTTCACTCATGGCTGCAAACATCATTCTCCCCCGTTCTGTTCCGTATCCTGTGCCCGCGCATTTTCCGAGTGTTCGTCGGCGAGCAGTTCACACAGCAATTCGAGCACGCTCCGTACACTCTCTCTACGGATTTCCGCTCGACCGCCGTTCAACCGCAACGAGGCCACCTTCCCCGCTCCGGCCGCCCCCACGGCCTCCCCCGGGGGGCCGGCGACGGCCACGTAGACCGTCCCCACGGGCTGCCCGTCCTGCGGCTCGGGCCCGGCCACGCCCGTCGTCGCGGCGCCCCAGTCGGCGCCGAGCCGGTCCCGCACACCGGCCGCCATCTGCAGTGCGACCTCCGGGTCGACCGCGCCGCGCTCCGCCAGAAGGGTGCCGTCCACGCCGAGGAGCCGCTCCTTGACGGGCGTGGCGTAGGCCGTGACGGAGCCGCGGAAGGTTTTCGATGCTCCGGGCGCGTCCGTCAGCGCCGCGGCCACCAGACCACCCGTGAGGGACTCCGCGACGGCCAGCGTGTGACCACGCTCAGCGAGCAGCTCCAGCACCCGGGCGGCCTGGTTCATCGTGTCTCCGTCCTCCCGGACGTCGCCCCGGACGTCCCGCCGGCCGTGCTCCCGGCCGTCTCCTCGGCCGCCGCCCGTTCCGCGGCGAGCCCGCGCCGGCGCAGCACGACCGCCTGTCGCACATAGTCCAGACCGGTGACGACCGTCAGCACGACGGCCACCGCCATCACCCACCAGCGCAGGGTGGCGAGCGGACCGACGAGCACGAGCACGTACATGCCGACCGCCGTGCCCTGCGCGAGGGTCTTCATCTTGCCGCCGCGGCTGGCCGGAATGACCCCGTGCCGGATCACCCAGAACCGCATCAGCGTGATGCCGAGCTCCCGGGCGAGGATCACCGCGGTCACCCACCAGGGCAGGTCGCCGAGCGACGACAGGCAGATCAGCCCGGCCGCCATGATCGCCTTGTCGGCGATCGGGTCGGCGATCTTCCCGAAGTCCGTGACCAGGTTGTACGTGCGTGCCAGATGCCCGTCGAAGACGTCCGTGATCATGGCCACCGCGAACGCCGCCCATGCCCAGGCACGCCAGGCGGGGTCGTGTCCGCCGTCCTGGAGCAGCAGCACCACGAAGCCGGGCACGAGCACCAGGCGGATCATGGTGAGGATGTTGGCGATGTTCCAGAGGCTGGCCTGATTGACGGCGGCAGCGCCCAGCTTCCCGCGGGGCGCAGGCCTTCCGGTCCCGTCCGTCGCGGATGCCGGCACTCCGGTCATCTGCCCGCCTCCTCAGCCGTCACACACTCGGCCACGAGGTCGACGCCCTCGGTGGCGACCACCTCGGCCCTGACCATACGGCCCGGGGCGAGGCCGAGGCCCTCGGCCGAGTCCGCCGTGACGATCACCTGGCCGTCGGTCTCCGGCGCCTGGTGGGCGGCGCGGCCGATCCAGCCGTCCTCCTCCTCGTCGAAGGACTCGACCAGTACCTCCAGGGTCTCGCCGATCCGCTCCTCCGCGCGCTGCGCGGTGAGCTCCTCGGCGAGCCGGGACAGGTGGGCGAGGCGCTCGTCGACCACGTCCTGCGGCAGCTTGTGCTCGTACGTGGCGGCCTCGGTGCCGTCCTCGTCGGAGTAGCCGAAGACGCCGATGGCGTCGAGCCGGGCGTGGGTGACGAAGCGTTCCAGCTCCTTGAAGTCCGCCTCGGTCTCGCCGGGGAAGCCGACGATGAAGTTGGAGCGGGCACCGGCGGTCGGGGCCTTGGAGCGGATGGTCTCCAGGAGCTCCAGGAAGCGGTCGGTGTCGCCGAAGCGGCGCATCGCCCGCAGCACGTCCGGGGCGCTGTGCTGGAAGGACAGGTCGAAGTACGGGACGACCTTCTCGGTCGAGGTGAGCACGTCGATCAGGCCGGGGCGCATCTCGGCGGGCTGCAGGTAGCTGACCCGGACGCGCTCCAGGCCGTCGACGGCGGCCAGCTCGGGCAGCAGGCTCTCCAGGAGGCGGATGTCGCCGAGGTCCTTGCCGTACGAGGTGTTGTTCTCGGAGACCAGCATGATCTCCTTCACGCCCTGCTCGGCGAGCCAGCGGGTCTCGTTCAGCACGTCGGACGGGCGGCGCGAGACGAAGGAGCCGCGGAAGGACGGGATGGCGCAGAAGGAGCAGCGCCGGTCGCAGCCGGAGGCCAGCTTCACGGAGGCGACGGGGCTGGTGTCCAGCCGGCGGCGGAGGGGCGCACGGGGCCCGGAGGCGGGCGCGAGGCCCTCGGGGAGGTCGGCGGGCACGTTCTCCGGCGCCACGGCGGCCTCGGGCGCCTCGGCGGCGTCCCCGTGCCCCGGCAGGGCCACGGAGGCGGCGGCCTGCTGGCGCTCCACGGGCGACAGCGGCAGCAGCTTGCGCCGGTCGCGCGGGGTGTGCGCCTCGACGCTGCCGCCGCTGAGGATCACCTGGAGGCGGTTGGAGATGTCGGCGTAGTCGTCGAAGCCGAGCACGCCGTCGGCCTCGGGCAGCGCGTCGGCGAGCTCCTTGCCGTAGCGCTCGGCCATGCAGCCGACGGCGACGACGGCCTGGGTGCGGCCGTGGTCCTTCAGATCATTGGCTTCGAGGAGGGCGTCGACGGAGTCCTTCTTGGCGGCCTCGACGAAGCCACAGGTGTTGACGACGGCGACGTCTGCGTCCTCGGCGTTCTCGACGAGCTCCCAGCCGTCCGCTGCCAAGCGGCCTGCGAGCTCCTCCGAGTCCACCTCGTTACGGGCGCAGCCGAGAGTGACAAGGGCGACGGTACGGCGTTCGGGCATGGACTCAAGACTACTTCGTCCCGGCCGTACCTCCGTCGCGCTGGGTTCACCTGCGCGACGGCCGTCACATCCTGTGCCGGGAAACCGGCCGGAAACCGCCGGGAAGCCGCCGGGGGCGGCCGGGAAGCCGCTGGGCGGGCGCCGGGACTCAGCCCGCCTCGGGGTCGCCCTTGGTGTACGTCAGGCGCTGCACCTGGCCGGACTCGAAGGTGTCCTCGATCTTCTTGCCGTTGACGTAGAGCTCGATCGGGCCGGCGTTGCCGAGGATGAGATCGATGCGCTCGTCGTCCTGGAAGGTCTTGGACTCGCCCGCGAGGAGCAGCCCGTCGAAGAGCAGCTTGCCGTCGTGGGCCTTGGCCGAGATCCAGCTCTTGTCGCCGACCGCGGTCAGCTTGACCGTGACCTTGTCCGCCGGGACCGCCGCGATGGCGCTCTCGGACGGCACGGGCTTGGTCTCGGCCGGCTTGACCGGCTTGGTCCTGGCCGGCGCGGGTGCGGTCGTGCCGGCCTTGGTCGCCGGGGCCGGGCCCTCCGCGACCGCGCCGCCGGTGCCGGGGTCGGTCCCGTTGAACATCGTGAAGCCGACGAAGCCGACGACGGCCACGATCGCCGCGACCATGGCGGCGGTCCAGTTGGGGCGGCGGGGCTCGGGGCGGATGCGTTCCGCCTCGAACAGCGGGGCGGCGGGGGTGGGCGAGGGACGGCCACCGTGCTGGGCGTCGTACTGCTCGATCAGCGGTGCCGGATCGAGCCCGACGGCGCGCGCGAGCGTACGGACGTGCCCGCGGGCGTAGACGTCGCCGCCGCAGCGCGAGAAGTCGTCCTCCTCGATCGCTTGCACGATCGGGGCGCGCACCCGGGTGGAGGCGCTGACCTCTTCGACGGTGAGACCGGCGGCGACACGGGCCTGCTGGAGGGCACGACCGATCGAATCCCGGTCATCTGCCGGGAAGTTCCGGTCGTCCTCGGGGGATTCGGGGGAGTTGCCGATGGACACGGGAGCGCCTTTCGAGCGTGTAGCCACCTGCTGGATGTTCAGTCTATGGGTGGTACGAAAGGGTGGGGCAACCGGGCGGGCGTCGTTTGTACGCCGTTCGTACGGCCCGAGGGCGGGGACACGGGATTCCCCCTCCCTCCAACTTGACGTACGGCCAGGGGAAACGGTTGCCCTCGTTCCCTTACGAGTGAGTCTCGGCCAGGTCTCGTTACAGGCGCGGTGCTCTACTCCCCGCCGCGGATCAGCGCGAGTACCCCGTCCAGCTCGTCCGGCTTGACCAGTACGTCCCGCGCCTTCGAGCCCTCACTGGGTCCGACGATGTTCCGCGACTCCATCAGGTCCATCAGCCGGCCGGCCTTCGCGAAGCCCACCCGCAGCTTCCGCTGGAGCATCGAGGTGGAGCCGAACTGGGTCGAGACGACGAGCTCGGCGGCCTGGCACAGCAGGTCGAGGTCGTCGCCGATCTCCTCGTCGATCTCCTTCTTCTGCTTGGTGCCGACGGTGACGTCGTCCCGGAAGACCGGCGTCATCTGGTCCTTGCAGTGCTGGACGACGGCGGCGACCTCGTGCTCGGTGACGAAGGCACCCTGCATACGGGTCGGCTTGTTGGCGCCCATCGGCAGGAACAGGCCGTCGCCCTTGCCGATCAGCTTCTCGGCGCCCGGCTGGTCGAGGATGACCCGGCTGTCGGCGAGCGAGGAGGTGGCGAAGGCGAGCCGCGAGGGCACGTTCGCCTTGATCAGGCCGGTGACGACGTCCACGGAGGGCCGCTGGGTGGCGAGCACCAGGTGGATGCCGGCCGCGCGGGCCAGCTGGGTGATGCGGACGATCGCGTCCTCGACGTCCCTGGGCGCGACCATCATCAGGTCGGCGAGCTCGTCGACGATCACCAGGAGGTACGGGTACGGCTGGAGCTCGCGCTCGCTGCCCGGCGGCAGCTGCACCTTGCCGTCCCGGATCGCCTGGTTGAAGTCGTCGATGTGCCGGAAGCCGAAGGCGGCCAGGTCGTCGTAGCGCAGGTCCATCTCGCGCACGACCCACTGCAGCGCCTCGGCGGCCCGCTTGGGGTTGGTGATGATCGGCGTGATCAGGTGCGGGATGCCTTCGTACGCGGTGAGTTCGACCCGCTTGGGGTCGACGAGGACCATCCGGACGTCCTCCGGGGTCGCTCTTATCATCACCGAGGTGATCAGGCAGTTGATGCACGAGGACTTGCCGGAGCCGGTGGCGCCGGCGACCAGGATGTGCGGCATCTTCGCCAGGTTGGCCATCACATAGCCGCCCTCGACGTCCTTGCCGAGCGCCACCAGCATCGGGTGGTCGTCCTCCGCGGCCTCGGCGAGCCGCAGCACGTCGCCGAGGTTGACCATCTCGCGGTCGGTGTTGGGGATCTCGATGCCGACCGCGGACTTGCCCGGGATCGGCGAGATGATCCGCACGTCGGGGCTGGCCACGGCGTACGCGATGTTCTTGGTGAGCGCGGTGATCTTCTCGACCTTGACGGCCGGGCCGAGCTCGACCTCGTAGCGGGTGACCGTCGGGCCGCGGGTGAAGCCGGTGACGGCCGCGTCGACCTTGAACTCGGCGAAGACGTTGGTCAGCGACTCGACGATGGCGTCGTTGGCGGCGCTGCGGGTCTTGCCGGGGCCGCCGCGCTCCAGGAGGTCCATGGAGGGCAGGGCGTACGTGATGTCGCCGGCGAGCTGGAGCTGCTCGGCGCGCGGCGGCAGGTCGGTCGGCTCGGGTGCCGGCTTCGTCAGGTCGGGCACCGCGCCGCCGGAGCGGTCCTTGGCGGCGCCCCGCGCGGTCGGCACGGGCGCGGCGGCCGGGGCCTCGTCGATCGGTTCGGTCGCCTCGGCGGCGGCCGCGGCCCGGGCGGCGGCCCGCTCGGCGGTGACGTCCCGGGTCAGGTCGGCGACCAGCGGGGACGGCGGCATGCCGCCCAGCACGACCCCGTCGAGCGCGGCGGCCGCGGCGGCGGCCACGTCGACCGGGTCGAGCCCGCCGGTGTCGAAGGCGGACGCGGGCGGCGTGCGGCGCCGGCCGCGCCGCTCCAGGGCGTCGGCCTCGGCGCGGTCGGGGTCGTAGTCCCGCCCCTGCCCGGGGGCGCGGCGGCGCACCGGACGGGCGGCCCGGGGCGCGTCGTCCCGCCAGTCGTCGCCGTACTCCTCGTACGCGCCGGCCTCCTCGGGGTCGTACTCCGGTTCGACGATGCCGAGCCGGGCGCCGAGGGCGCGGAGCCGCTGCGGGATGGCGTTGACGGGGGTGGCGGTGACGACGAGCAGTCCGAAGATCGTGAGCAGCACGAGCAGCGGCACCGCCAGGACCTCGCCCGTCATGAAGACGAGCGGCTTGGACGCGGCCCAGCCGATGAGCCCGCCGGCGTCCTGCATGGCCTGGGTGCCGTCGTCGCGGCCGGGCGAGCCGCAGGCGATGTGGACCTGCCCGAGCACGCCGATGACCAGCGCGGAAAGGCCGATGACGATGCGGCCGTTGGCCTCCGGCTTCTCCGGGTAGAGGATCAGCCGGACGGCGATCGCGCCGAGCAGCAGCGGGACGAGCAGGTCGAGCCGGCCGAAGGCTCCGGTGACCAGCATCTCCACCAGGTCGCCGACGGGGCCGCGCAGATTGGACCAGGTGCCGGCGGCGACGACCAGGGCGACGCCGAGCAGCAGCAGCGCGAGTCCGTCCTTGCGGTGCGCCGGGTCGAGGCCCTTGGCGCCTCGTCCTATCCCCCGGAACATCGCCCCGACGCCGTGCGCGAGGCCGAGCCAGAGGCCGCGCGCCAGCCGGTAGACGCCCCCGGTCGGGGACGGCGCCGGGCGCGGCGCGGGCTTCTTCGCCGCGGTCTTGCGCGCGGGCGCGCGCCCGCCGGCGGCGGTCTTCTTGGCCGGCGCCTTCTTCGCGGGAGGCTTGGCGGGGGACTTGGCGGGCGCCGCCTTCTTCGCGGTGCCGCTCGTACGGCCGGCGGCTCGCTTCGCGGTGCCCGCCGTGCCCTGGGAACCCTTGCCGGACGTACGTGAGGCCATGGTGCTGAGGTTACCGGTGTACGCCGCCGGGGAAACACGCTCACCCGTTCGTGTCGTGCCTGCCGGGGCGCCGAACTGACGCCCGTTCACGGTGGGCGGCGGCGGGGTGACCCTGCGTCAGTTCTGCGCGGGCAGCGTCGGTGTCGCGCCCGTGCCGGGCTCCAGCGCGTCGAGTGCCCGGCGCAGCCCGGTGAGCTTGCGCTCCAGGTGCGCGGCGGTGGCGACGGCGGCCGCGTCGGCCGAGTCGTCGTCGAGCTGCTTGGAGAGCGCCTCGGCCTGCTCCTCGACGGCGGCGAGCCGGGCGGACAGCTCGGCGAGCAGCCCCGCGGACTCCTTGCTCTGGCCGCCGGGGCCGCTGCCCTCCAGCTGGAGCCGGAGCAGCGCGGCCTGCTCGCGGAGCTGACAGTTCTTCATGTACAGCTCGACGAACACCGACACCTTGGCGCGCAGCACCCACGGGTCGAACGGCTTGGAGATGTAGTCGACCGCGCCCGCCGCGTACCCCCGGAAGGTGTGGTGGGGGCCGTGGTTGATGGCGGTGAGGAAGATGATCGGGATGTCCCGGGTCCGCTCCCGCCGCTTGATGTGCGCGGCCGTCTCGAATCCGTCCATGCCGGGCATCTGGACGTCCAGCAGGATGACCGCGAAATCGTCGGTCAGCAGCGCCTTGAGCGCTTCCTCCCCGGAGGATGCCCGCACCAGTGTCTGATCGAGCGCGGAGAGAATGGCCTCCAGCGCCAGCAGATTCTCCGGCCGGTCATCGACCAGGAGGATCTTGGCCTTCTGCACCATGCCCCGTCCTCCTCGTCCCGGCACTGCCTCGCTCCGGCTCCGTGAGCCGGGGACAGCACCGGGCGCCGCCCCAGATGACGGCTCCCATACGCCGTCCGTCCTTGTGCCGGTCATCGTAGCCGCACCCCACCCGTCGCCACACCCTGTCACCGCATTGTCACGGAGCACACAAGCCCTGCCCGTACGTCGAACGCGGCGGGAGACCAGAAGGTTCCCCGTCCGACGGGCTCTCACACCCGCCTGGCGACGGTCCGCCGGCACCGGTGCCCGCGAGCCGCGGCCCCGGCCGGGGCCCGCCGGACAGCACCTGGGGCCTGTCCGGCGGATCAGGGTCGAGACACCCCCTAGCGCCCCTCCCCCCGCATCCACTGCTCCATGACCGTGAGCAGATGGTCCGGGTCGACCGGCTTGGTGACGTAGTCGGACGCGCCGGAGTCGATGGCCTTCTCCCGGTCGCCCTTCATCGCCTTGGCGGTCAGCGCGATGATCGGTAGCCCGGCGAACTGCGGCATCCGCCGGATCGCGGTGGTCGTCGCGTATCCGTCCATCTCCGGCATCATGATGTCCATCAGCACCACGGACACGTCCTCGTGCTGTTCCAGGACCTCGATGCCCTCCCGGCCGTTCTCCGCGTAGAGCACCGCGAGCCCGTTCTGCTCCAGGACGCTGGTCAGCGCGAACACGTTGCGGATGTCGTCGTCGACGATCAGCACCTTCTCGCCCGCGAACGAGAACACCGGACGCGGATCGGCCTCCGCCCGCTCGTCGCCCGCGACCTGCCCGTCGTTCCCGGACTGCCCCGCCTGCCCGGGCAGCTGCGCCCGCTGCGGGGACGTCTTGCGACGGTGCCGGAAGAGCGCGCCGGCCCCCGAGCGGGCCTCGGCGGGCGCCGGTGCGGGTGCGAAGTGCGCCATGCCCTCGGCGAACCCGGCTCCGCCCTCGTGCCCGTAGCGGCCGTCCTGGCCGTCGGGGCCCTCGTACCCCTCCATGGGGTCCTGGCCGGCGCCGGGGTGCGCGGGCGCGGTCGGGCTCAGCGGCAGGTACAGGGTGAAGGTCGAGCCGCGGCCCGGCTCGCTCGCCGCGTAGATCTCGCCGCCGAGCAGACGGGCGATCTCCCGGCTGATGGACAGGCCCAGGCCCGTACCGCCGTACTTGCGGCTGGTGGTGCCGTCGGCCTGCTTGAACGCCTCGAAGATGACCCGCATCTTGCCGGCCGCGATGCCGATGCCGGTGTCCGTGACCGAGAACGCGATCATGTCGGCGTCCGGGTCGCGCAGCGTCCCCGCTTCCAGGAGCTGTTCCCGGATCGACTGCGGCACGTCCGCGCCGGCCGGCCGGATGACCAGCTCGACGGCGCCGGTGTCGGTGAACTTCACCGCGTTCGACAGGAGGTTGCGCAGCACCTGCAGGAGCCGCTGCTCGTCGGTGTGGAGCGTGGCGGGCAGTTCCGGCGAGACCCGCACCGAGAAGTCCAGTCCCTTCTCCGCGGTGAGCGGCCGGAAGGTGGCCTCCACGTAGTCGACGAGCTGCACGAGCGCGATCCGGGTGGGCGAGACGTCCATCTTGCCCGCCTCGACCTTCGACAGGTCGAGGATGTCGTTGATCAGCTGGAGCAGGTCGGAGCCGGCGCCGTGGATGGTCTCGGCGAACTCGACCTGCTTGGGCGTCAGATTGGTGTCGGCGTTGTCGGCGAGCAGCTTGGCGAGGATCAGCAGCGAGTTGAGCGGGGTGCGCAGCTCGTGCGACATGTTGGCCAGGAACTCGGACTTGTAGCGCATGGAGACCGCGAGCTGTTCGGCGCGCTCCTCCAGGACCTGCCGGGCCTCCTCGATCTCGGTGTTCTTCACCTCGATGTCCCGGTTCTGCCGGGCGAGCAGCTCGGCCTTCTCCTCCAGCTCGTCGTTGGAGTTCTGCAGCTCCATCTGGCGGTTCTCCAGCTCCGCCGACCGCTCCCGCAGCTGCTCGGTGAGCTCCTGCGACTGCTTGAGCAGCACCTCGGTGCGGGTGTTGACGCTGATGGTGTTGACGGTGGTGGCGATCAGCTCGGCGATCTGGTTGAGGAAGTCGCGCTGGATCTGGGTGAACGGCTGGAAGGACGCCAGCTCGATGACGCCGAGGACCCGGCCCTCGAACAGCACCGGCAGCACGATCACATGGGCCGGCGCGGCCTCGCCGAGACCGGAGGAGATCTTCAGGTAGCCCGGCGGCACGTTGACCTGGATGGTCCGCTTCTCCTCGGCGGCCGTGCCGATGAGCGTCTCGCCCGGCCGGAAGGAGGTCGGCATGGAGCCGGCGGAGTAGCCGTAACTGCCGCGCATCCGCAGCTCGTACGAGCCCTCGCCCTCGCCCACCGGTTCGGCGTCGCTGTTGGCGGAGCCGGTCGGCATCGCCACGAAGAACGCGCCGTGCTGCGCGGAGACGACCGGCGTCAGCTCGCTCATGATGAGCGAGGCGACGTCGTCCAGGTCCCGCCGGCCCTGCATCAGACCGGAGATCCGGGCCAGGTTGCCCTTCAGCCAGTCCTGCTCGTCGTTGGCGAGGGTGGTGTCGCGCAGGTTGGCGATCATGGTGTTGATGTTGTCCTGGAGGGCCTGGATCTCACCGGCCGCGTCCACACCGTCGATCTTGACGTTGAGGTCGCCGCGGGTCACCGCGGTGGCGACGGCCGCGATGGCCCGCACCTGCCGGGTCAGGTTCCCGGCCATCTCGTTCACCGACTCGGTCAGGTCCCACCAGGTGCCCTCGACGTCCCGGACCCGGGCCTGACCGCCCAGCTGGCCGTCGGTGCCCACCTCGCGGGCCACCCGGGTGACCTCCTCGGCGAAGTTCGACAGCTGGTCGACCATCGTGTTGATGGTGCTCTTCAGCTCCAGGATCTCGCCGCGCGCGTCGATGTCGATCTTCTTGGTGAGATCGCCCTTGGCGATGGCGGTGGTGACGGCGGCGATCTGGCGCACCTGACCGGTCAGGTTGTCGGCCATCGAGTTCACCGACTCGGTCAGGTCCTTCCAGGTGCCAGACACACCGGGCACCCGCGCCTGGCCGCCCAGCTCGCCCTCGGTGCCCACCTCACGGGCCACCCGGGTCACCTCGTCCGCGAACGACGACAGCGTCGTCACCATTGTGTTGACGGTGTCGGCGAGCTCGGCGACCTCGCCGCGGGCCTCGACCGTGACCTTCTTCGTCAGGTCGCCGTTGGCGACGGCCGCGGAGACCCGGGAGATGTTCCGCACCTGACTGGTCAGGTTGTTGGCCATCAGGTTGACGTTGTCGCTCAGGTCCTTCCAGATGCCGGTGACCCCGCGCACCCGCGCCTGGCCACCGAGGATGCCCTCGGTGCCCACCTCGCGGGCCACCCGCGTCACCTCGTCGGCGAAGTTCGACAGCTGGTCGACCATCGTGTTGACGGTCGTCACCAGCTCCAGGATCTCGCCCTTGGCGTCGACGGTGATCTTCTTCGACAGGTCGCCCTTCGCGACCGCCGTGGTGACCTCGGCGATGTTCCGGACCTGGAAGGTCAGGTTGTTCGCCATCATGTTCACCGACTGGGTCAGGTCCTTCCAGGTGCCGGAGACTCCCTGCACCTCGGCCTGACCGCCCAGGATGCCCTCGGTGCCCACCTCACGGGCCACCCGCGTCACCTGGTCGGCGAAGCTGGAGAGCTGGTCCACCATCGTGTTGAGGGTGTTCTTCAGCTCCAGGATCTCGCCGCGCGCGTCGACGTCGATCTTCTGCGACAGGTCACCACGGGCGACCGCGGTGGCGACCTGCGCGATGTTGCGCACCTGGGCCGTCAGGTTCCCGGCCATGCCGTTCACCGAGTCCGTCAGGTCCCGCCACACACCGGCGACACCCGGCACCTGCGCCTGACCGCCCAGCCGCCCGTCGGTGCCCACCTCGCGGGCCACCCGGGTCACCTGGTCCGCGAACGCGGACAGCTGGTCGACCATCGTGTTGATGGTGTTCTTCAGCTCCAGGATCTCGCCGCGCGCGTCCACGTCGATCTTCTGCGACAGGTCACCGCGCGCCACGGCCGTCGTCACCTGGGCGATCTGCCGCACCTGCGAGGTCAGGTTGCCGGCCATGAAGTTCACCGAGTCGGTCAGCTCGCGCCACCGTCCCGACACGCCGTCCACCCGGGCCTGGCCGCCGAGCCGGCCCTCGGTGCCCACGTCCCGCGCCATCCGGGTCACCTGGTCGGCGAACGAGGAGAGCTGCGACACCATCGTGTTGACGGTGTTCTTCAACTCCAGCATCTCACCGGCCACATCCACCGTGACCTTCTGCGACAGATCACCGTTGGCAACCGCCGTCGTCACCTGCGCGATGTCCCGCACCTGGCCGGTCAGGTTGCGGAACGCGGTGTTCACCGAGTCGGTGAGGTCCTTCCAGGTGCCCGCCGCGCCCGGCACATGCGCCTGGCCGCCCAGCAGACCCTCGACGCCGACCTCCCGCGCCACCCGGGTCACCTCGGAACCGAACGCCGAGAGCTGGTCCACCATCGTGTTGACGGTGTTCTTCAACTCCAGCATCTCACCGGCCACATCGACCGTGACCTTCTGCGACAGATCGCCGCTGGCGACCGCCGTCGTCACCTGCGCGATGTCCCGCACCTGCGTGGTGATGTTCCGGAAGACCGTGTTGACCGAGTCCGTCAGATCCTTCCAGGTGCCCGCCGCACCCGGCACCTGCGCCTGACCGCCCAGAATGCCCTGCGCGCCGACCTCGCCGGACACGCGCGTCACCTCGTCCGCGAAGGTCCGCAGCGTCTCCGTCATCTGGTTGATGGTGTCCGCGAGCTGCGCGATCTCGCCGCGCGCCGACACCCGTACCTTCTGCGACAGGTCACCGTTGGCGACCGCGGTGGTCACCTCCGCGATCCCTCTCACCTGATTGGTGAGATTTCCGGCCATCGTGTTGACGGAGTCGGTGAGGTCCTTCCACACACCACCGACCCCGGCCACATCGGCCTGACCGCCCAGCTCGCCCTCCGTGCCCACCTCACGGGCCACCCTCGTCACCTCGGACGAGAACGAGGACAGCTGGTCCACCATCGTGTTGACGGTGTTCTTCAGCTCCAGCATCTCGCCGGCCACGTTCGCCGTGACCTTCTGCGACAGATCACCGTTGGCAACCGCCGTCGTGACCAGCGCGATGTCCCGCACCTGAGCCGTCAGCTGGTTGGCCATCGTGTTGACCGAGTCCGTCAGGTCCTTCCACGAACCCGACATCCCCCGCACCTGCGCCTGACCGCCCAGAATGCCCTCGGTGCCCACCTCCAGGGCGACCCGCGTCACCTCGTCCGCGAACACCGACAACTGGTCGACCAGGTTGTTCACCGTACGGGCGACCTTCAGGAACTCGCCCCGCAGCGGCCGCGTCGTACCGTCCGTACCCTCCGAACGCAGCTCCATCCGCTGCCCGAGATCACCCTCGGCCACCGCCGAGAGCACCCGGCTCACCTCGGACACCGGCCGCGCCAGCTCGTCCACCAGCGCGTTCGCCGCCTCGATCGCCGAGGCCCACGCCCCCTCGCCGGCACCCGTCTCAAGCCGCTCCGACAGCTTGCCCTCGCGGCCCACCACCCGGCGCACCCGCGAGATCTCCCCGGTCAGATGCGTCTGCCGGTCCGCGACCTCGTTGAAGACGGCCGCGACCTCCGCCATGATCCCGTCGCCCGAGACCGTGAGCCGCTTGCGGAAGTTCCCGTCCCGCATCGACACCAGCGCGGCGAGCAGCCGCTGCAGCGCCGCCGCGTCCACCTGCACCGTGCCCCCGCCCCGGGACCGGCCGCCGCCCTTCGGCCGCGCACCGCCACCGCGCCGCGTCGTCGTGCCAGACTCCACCGTGTCCCTCCCGAGGGGGTCGACCGGACCGTTCGGTCTCTCGCTATCAGCCTGCCCAGTGTTTCACCGGCTCCGAACCAGGCCATAACAGTTCGGCAGCTTCGCACAACGTCCCCACGTCCGAGGGACGCAGGCAAGGACGCAAACGGGGACGCAAAGTGCGTGACCGGCATCCGCCGGGGCACCGAAGGTAAGTAACCTGGCATCCGGCTGTCCAACCGCCCCGGACCGCCCGGCGGGGGCGGGACGGCGCGAAGCGAGCACGGGCAGCGGGAGGGGCAGACCGACCATGGCAGAGCCGGGCGTCGAGACGCGTACAAGGAGTTCAGTGATCACCGCGCGGGCGGCTGCCAGTTTCGAACCCGTCGGGCGGTCCGTCGCGACCGCCCGCGCCTTCGTCCGGGACACGCTCCAGGGCTGGGGATACGCCGAGGTCGTCGACGACGCGGTCGTCCTCACCAGCGAACTCGTCACCAACGCCGTCATCCACGCCGGCACCGCCGCCGACGTGCTCTGCCTGCGCCGCGACGACGGCGTCCGCATCGAGGTCGCCGACCGCTACCCCGAGCGCGAGATCCCCGTCCAGCAGAGCCGCACCGCGCAGAGCCACGACCGCGAGAACGGCCGGGGCCTGCTGCTGTGCGCCGCGCTCGCCGCCCGCTGGGGCGTCGACTACAGCCCCACCCGCAAACACGTCTGGTTCCACCTCGACCTCCCCGAACGCCCCGTCGGCACCCGCTCCGCAGGCCCCGTCCTGCCCGACCCGCTGCTCCCCCTCACCGACAGCCGGGTCCGCGTCGCCGTCGTCCAGCTCGACGCCGAAGGCGCCATCAGCTCCTGGAACGAGCACGCCGAGGAACTCTTCGGATACGGCTCCGAGCAGGTCACCGGCAAACCCCTCGGCGACCTCGCCGCCTGGCCGCACACGCCCGGCATCGGCACCGGCCTCGCCGAAGCCCTCCGCCTCTCCCGCTGGGAGGGCAGCTACGGCATCCGCTGCGCCGACGGCCGCGTCATCCCCGTCTACGCCTCCCACCTCCGCGTCCGCGACGCCCAGGGCGAGCCGTCCACCGTCTGCCTCCTCGTCCGCGAGTACGAGCGCGCGGTCCTCCAGACCCCGCAGCGCCCCGCCGGCGCCGAGACCGGCCCCGAGAGCCGCGGCACCGCCGCCGACCCCTTCGAGGTCTTCATCGGCTCCCCGGCCCCCGACGACCTCGACGGCCTCCTCCAGCGCACGGTCGAACGCGCCCGCGACATGCTCGACGGCGACTCCGCCTTCCTCCTCCTCGCCACCGACGACGAGACCGAACTGGAGGTACGGGCCACCACGGGCCTGCCCTCCGCCCGCCAGCGCTTCGCCCGCGTCCCCGTCGAGACCGGCGCCAGCCGCTACGGCTCCGCCCGCATGCCCGCCGTCCACGAGGACCTGGCCGCCGTCCCCGGCGCCGTACCGCTCCTCGAAGGCACCGGCATGCGCTCGGTCGTCACGGTCCCGCTCAAGGTCGAGGGCCGCCTGACCGGCTCCCTCGGCGTCGCCGCCGAGACCGCCAACCGCTACTCCAACGAGGAGGCCCTGCGCCTCCAGTTCGCCGCCGACCGCATCGCCCTGGCCGTGGAATCCGCCCGCCTCGGCGAACTCGAACGGCTCCGCCGCGGCTCCCTCAGCTTCCTCGTCGAGGCGTCCGACCTCCTCGCCGGCACCCTCGACCGGGACCAGACACTGGCCCTGATGGCCCAGATGACGGTCCCCACCCTGGCCACCTGGTGCGCCGTCTACACGATCGCCGACCAGGCCTCCGACCCGTACCTCTCCTACGTCCTGCACGAGGACGAGGACCTGATCGACGGTCTGAAGGCCCTGCTCTCCTCCATCGACCCGCCGGACCCGGTGCCCACCCCGGGCGCCCGCGTCTGGACCGCCCCCGGCGACGCCGCCCACCGCTCCGCGCTCAGCGCCTCGATGCGCGAACTCGGCGGCCCCGCCGGCCCGGTCTCCTCCGGCATCCACACGGCCCTCGCCACGGCGGCCGCCGTCGGCGGCGAGACCGTCGTCCTGCCGCTCGTGGCCCGCAACCGCGTCATCGGCATGCTGACGCTCGGCCGGCCCACCGACGACCACTTCCGCCAGGAGAGCCTGGAACTCGCCGAGGACCTCTCCCGCCGAGCGGCCCTGGCCCTGGACAACGCCCGCCTCTACTCGGAACGCATGGCCATCAGCCAATCGCTCCAGCGCAGCCTGCTGCCGCCCGGCCTCCCGGACATCCCCGGCGTCGAGGTCGACGTCATCTACCGCGCGGCCGGCGAGGGCAACGAGGTCGGCGGCGACTTCTACGACCTCTTCCCGATCCGCGACGGCGCGTACGGCTTCGCCATCGGCGACGTCTGCGGTACGGGCCCCGAGGCCGCCGCCGTCACCGGCCTGGCCCGGCACGCCCTGCGCCTCCTCGCCCGCGAGGGCTTCGGCGGCCCTGCCGTACTGGAACGCCTCAACGCGGCCATCCTCGACGAGGGCGCCCGCAGCCGCTTCCTCACCCTCCTCTACGGCGAGATGCGTCCCCAGGAGGACGGCTCCGCGCTCCTCAAGGTCGTCTGCGCCGGCCACCCGCTGCCGCTCCGCCTCAGCCAGGACGGCACGGTCCGCCCGGCCGCCGACCCGCAGCCGCTCCTCGGCGTCATGGACGACCTCGAGCTGTACGAGCAGACGGTCACCCTCGACCCGGGCGACGTCCTCCTGTGCGTCACGGACGGCGTCACCGAACGCCGCGAGGGCACAAGGATGTTGGGCGACGACGGCCTCGCCGAGGTCCTCCGTTCGTGTACGGGCCTGACGGCCGGCGCGGTCGCCTCCCGTGTGCTGCGGGCGGTCGAGCGTTTCGCCCAGGCCCCGGCCTCCGACGACATGGCCATCCTCGCCCTGCGCATCCCGGAGCCGCACCACCAGTAGGTCGGCAAGCCGGTAAGCAAGCGAGCCGGCCCCCGAACGGGGGCCGGCTTCTTCTTTGGTCACTGTCACTGTGCCGTGGGGGAACGCAAAAAGGCCCCCGCCATGAGGCGGGGGCCTTTTCTCTGAGCCCTTTAACGGAATCGAACCGTTGACCTTCTCCTTACCATGGAGACGCTCTGCCGACTGAGCTAAAAGGGCGGGTTGTTCGGCGGCGTCCTACTCTCCCACAGGGTCCCCCCTGCAGTACCATCGGCGCTGAAAGGCTTAGCTTCCGGGTTCGGAATGTAACCGGGCGT
>NZ_JBSGIW010000118.1:0-19527 GCF_053605265.1 Streptomyces sp. NPDC003943
CACCAGGTTCCGGGGCCGCCCCTTCAGCCGTTCAGGCTCAGCGCAGCGTCACGTCACGCTTCCTTGGAGAGGTTCGGGCCGCCGCCCGCCGCCTCCACCGGAGGGACGTCCGGCAGGGCCGACTTCTCCTCGCCGCGGAAGGTGAACTTGCGCTCCTCGCCCTCGCCCTCCGTGTCCACGACCACGATGTGGCCGGGGCGCAGCTCGCCGAAGAGGATCTTCTCCGAGAGGGTGTCCTCGACCTCGCGCTGGATCGTCCGGCGCAGCGGCCGGGCGCCCATGACCGGGTCGTAACCCTTCTTGGCGAGGAGCTCCTTCGCGGACTGGGAGAGCTCGATGCCCATGTCCCGGTCCTTCAGGCGCTCGTCGACGCGGCTGATCATCAGGTCGACGATCTTGAGGATGTCCTCCTGCGTCAGCTGCGGGAAGACGATGATGTCGTCGACACGGTTGAGGAACTCCGGGCGGAAGTGCTGCTTCAGCTCGTCGCTGACCTTCGCCTTCATCCGCTCGTAGTTCGACTTCGTGTCGCCCTGGGCCGCGAAGCCGAGGTTGAAGCCCTTCGAGATGTCCCGGGTCCCGAGGTTGGTCGTCATGATGATGACCGTGTTCTTGAAGTCCACGACCCGGCCCTGGGAGTCGGTCAGGCGACCGTCCTCCAGGATCTGGAGAAGGGAATTGAAGATATCGGGGTGGGCCTTCTCGACCTCGTCGAAGAGGACCACGGAGAACGGCTTGCGGCGCACCTTCTCGGTGAGCTGGCCGCCCTCTTCGTAGCCCACGTACCCGGGCGGGGAACCGAAGAGACGGGAAACCGTGTGCTTCTCGCTGAACTCCGACATGTCGAGGGAGATCATCGCGTCCTCGTCGCCGAAGAGGAATTCGGCGAGCGCCTTGGACAGCTCGGTCTTACCGACACCGGACGGGCCGGCGAAGATGAACGAGCCACCGGGGCGCTTCGGGTCCTTCAGACCGGCTCGCGTCCGCCGGATGGCGCGCGAGAGGCCGATGACCGCGTCGTTCTGACCGATGACGCGCTTGTGGAGCTCTTCCTCCATGCGGAGCAGACGCGAGGACTCCTCCTCGGTCAGCTTGAAGACCGGGATGCCGGTGGCGGTCGCGAGGACCTCGGCGATCAGCTCGCCGTCGACCTCGGCGACGACGTCCATGTCGCCGGCCTTCCACTCCTTCTCCCGCTTGGCCTTCGCGGCGAGGAGCTGCTTCTCCTTGTCGCGCAGGGACGCGGCCTTCTCGAAGTCCTGCGAGTCGATCGCGGACTCCTTGTCCCGGCGGACGGCGGCGATCTTCTCGTCGAACTCGCGGAGGTCCGGCGGCGCGGTCATCCGGCGGATGCGCATCCGGGAGCCGGCCTCGTCGATCAGGTCGATCGCCTTGTCCGGCAGGAAGCGGTCGGAGATGTAGCGGTCGGCCAGGGTCGCGGCCTGGACGAGGGCCTCGTCCGTGATGGAGACCCGGTGGTGGGCCTCGTAGCGGTCGCGCAGACCCTTGAGGATCTCGATCGTGTGCGGCAGCGACGGCTCGGCGACCTGGATGGGCTGGAAGCGGCGCTCGAGGGCGGCGTCCTTCTCCAGGTACTTGCGGTACTCGTCGAGGGTGGTGGCACCGATGGTCTGGAGCTCACCGCGGGCCAGCATCGGCTTGAGGATGCTGGCGGCGTCGATCGCGCCCTCGGCGGCGCCCGCACCCACGAGGGTGTGGAGCTCGTCGATGAACAGGATGATGTCGCCGCGGGTGCGGATCTCCTTGAGGACCTTCTTCAGGCGCTCCTCGAAGTCACCGCGGTAGCGGGAGCCGGCGACCAGCGCGCCGAGGTCCAGGGTGTAGAGGTGCTTGTCCTTGAGGGTCTCGGGCACCTCGCCCTTGACGATGGCCTGGGCCAGGCCCTCGACGACCGCCGTCTTGCCGACGCCGGGCTCGCCGATGAGGACCGGGTTGTTCTTGGTCCGGCGGGACAGCACCTGCATGACCCGCTCGATCTCCTTCTCGCGCCCGATGACCGGGTCGAGCTTGGACTCGCGGGCCGCCTGGGTGAGGTTGCGGCCGAACTGGTCGAGGACCAGGGACGTCGAGGGCGTGCCCTCGGCAGGGCCGCCGGCGGTGGCGGCTTCCTTGCCCTGGTAGCCGGAGAGCAGCTGGATGACCTGCTGCCGGACCCGGTTGAGATCGGCGCCCAGCTTCACGAGCACCTGGGCGGCGACGCCCTCGCCCTCGCGGATCAGGCCGAGCAGGATGTGCTCGGTGCCGATGTAGTTGTGGCCGAGCTGGAGGGCCTCGCGGAGCGACAGCTCCAGGACCTTCTTGGCACGAGGAGTGAAGGGGATGTGCCCGGACGGGGCCTGCTGGCCCTGGCCGATGATCTCCTCCACCTGCTGGCGGACCGCCTCGAGCGAAATCCCGAGGCTCTCCAGGGCCTTAGCGGCGACACCCTCACCCTCGTGGATAAGGCCCAGGAGGATGTGCTCGGTGCCGATGTAGTTGTGGTTGAGCATCCGGGCTTCTTCCTGAGCCAGGACGACAACCCGCCGCGCGCGGTCGGTGAACCTCTCGAACATCGTTAATCGCTCCTCAGAGCGGTCAGTCAGTTAGGGGTCGATCCCCTCCCTGTCCTTCCGCAGCTTAGTCCCGCAAGCGGGGACCGCTCATTCCAACTGCCGACATCCGTCCGGATCACCCCCTCAGTTCTTGGGGAGACCGCCTGCCGAACAGCCGACAAATGCTCCAACTCGATGGTGCGAGACGATGTTCCCGCAGGCCAAGCTGTTACCCGCGCCTTCAGTACGCCGATGGCGAACGTGAGACGCTTCTTGCCCGCGAGACGCCCCTCCTCACATGGAATGTCTTACCCGTAAGCAGTGACACTCCATGCGGCGCACCCCGGTTCCCTCCGCTACGGGCGAACAACCTTGCGCGCTCGAATGCGTCCTTACGCCCCCATCATGGACACGCGGCGCTCCCGATCAAGGACCGAGCGTGACCAAAGACGGCCCGGCGGCGTTCCCCCGGTATGCCCTTCACCGTGCCCTCGCCTCGTGCGCCGCTCGACGGCGGCACGGCGCCGGTGGCGACCGCGGCGGATTGGTACGAGCGGGAGCTCGGCTGGGCGACGGTGGCGGGGCCTCCGCTGCAGCTTGTGACGGGGCTGCGGTTCGACGCCCTGGAGCTGCCCGCCGAGGCCGGTCGTGGCGTGCTGCGCCGGGCGGGCGTGGCCACCGGTCCCGTGGCGCTCATGGGGCGCCGGATGCGGCTGCTCGTGGCCGCGGGGAGCGCGGAGGAGCTGCCGGGGCTGCTCGACTGGCTGGACTGGGGCGGGATCTCACTGGATCTGGCGATGCTCGGCGCCGACGGCCGGATGACCGCCCCCGTCCCGCCGGGATGGCCGGCCACCGGTCGTACCGGCTCCGGCACGGGCCGGTCCGGCGCCGCCGCGGTGTGGCTGAGGGCCCCTGAGCCGGGGCGCGAGGTCGAGTCCTCGCTGCCGGCCCTGTGGCCCTCGAACCGGGATGTCGCGGACGGCGTCCCCTGCCTGGTGCGGCTCGTGGCCGCCGCCGCAGCGGAATGCCACCGGGTGCGACTGCTGAGTGCTGTCCGGGCCCACCGGCCGGAGCCGGGGGCGGGGACGGCCGCTCAGCAGCGAGCCGCGCGCTGACGACCCGGCCGACGGCTCAGCCGACGGCTCAGCGGTTGGCGTCCTCGTAGGCCGCCTTGATGTCGGCGGGCACGCGGCCGCGGTCGTTCACGTTGTAGCCGTTCTCCTTGGCCCACGCGCGGATCTTCGCGGTGTCCGGGCTGCCGGCGGAGGCCACGACGCGGCCCTTGCCACGGGTGCCGGCGCTGCGACCGCCGGTGCGACGGCCACTCTTGGCGTACGGCTCGAGCAGGCTGCGGAGCTTGTCCGCGTTGGCGGTGGTGAGGTCGATCTCGTAGGACTTGCCGTCCAGAGCGAACGTCACGGTCTCGTCCGCCTCGCCGCCGTCGAGGTCGTCGACAAGAAGGACCTGAACCTTCTGTGCCACCGGATTTCCCTTCATCGAAAATGCAGTACGCGGAAAGGAAACCGCTTTTCCCGGAAAAACACAAACCCCTGGGAGAGGTTCAGAACCCTGGGAACGCGGGAAACGTGCGCGATTCGGACATAGGAGCTCCGATCCGCGCGCGGCTCACAGGTGCAGAAGCATCCGGCTGTTGCCCAAGGTGTTCGGCTTCACTCGTTCGAGTCCGAGGAACTCCGCGACTCCCTCGTCATAGGAACGCAGGAGCTCGCTGTAGACATCTCCGTCGATCGGAGTCTCCCCGATCTCGGTGAAGCCGTGCTTCGCGAAGAAGTCGACTTCGAAGGTGAGGCAGAAAACCCGGCGTACACCGAGCCACCGTGCGGTGTGCAGCAACTTGTCGAGCACCTGATGCCCCACTCCGGCGCCCTTGAAGTCGGGATCGACCGCGAGCGTGCGCACTTCGGCGAGGTCTTCCCACATCACGTGCAGGGCGCCGCAGCCGACGACCGTGGCGTCCTCGTCGCGTTCGGCGACCCAGAACTCCTGGATGTCCTCGTAAAGGGTCACATTGGCCTTGTCGAGGAGGATGCCGCGCCGGATGTAGGGGTCGACGAGCCGGCGCAGGGCGGGGACGTCGGAGGTGCGGGCCCGGCGCACCGTCACTGCATTGGTGGAAGCGGATGACATGGGGGGACGTTATCGCCCGGGCTCCGCGGTTCCCCCGCCCCCCTCGGCGGTTTCGGCTGGTGCGGGGGCCGCGGCCGGGTCGGGGGTGTCCCGCTGGGCGATACGGATCGCGTCGTTCAGCGCCTCGCGCTGTTCGGGCGACATCATCCCGAAGAACGCGACGAGGGCCGCGGCCGGGTTGTCGCTCTGCGCCCATGCCTCGTTCATCAGGGCGGCCGAGTAGGCGGCCCGCGTGGAGACCGCCGTATATCGATAGGCGCGGCCTTCGACTTCCCTGCGCACCCAGCCCTTCTGATGGAGATTGTCCAATACGGTCATGACGGTGGTGTAGGCGATGGACCGTTCCTGCTGGAGATCCTCCAGGACTTCCCGGACGGTCACCGGCCGGTTCCATTGCCAGACGCGGGTCATGACGGCGTCTTCCAGCTCTCCCAATGGACGGGGCACAATGCCACCTTAGTGCGAGATCACCGCATACAGGTCTTTTGGTGGAGAAAACGCCCTGGAAGATGCAAAAAGGACGCACGGCCTGGCGGTGGCCGTACGTCCTCGGGGCATGCGGACCCGTTACGAGGCGGCGGCGCCGCCCTGCTGCTGCGCGGCCTCGGCGCGGGCGAGGGCGGCGTCCACGGCCGCGTCCTCCTTGGCCTTGTTCGGCCCGCCCTGGCTCTTGACGATCGTGACGACGAGGCCGATGAAGAACGCGGCCATCACGATGGGGGGCAGGAGCGCGGATACGTAGTCCATGGCGTCCAGAGTAGCTATCCGGCCGCGCGTTCCTCGGGCGGGGGCGGCGGTACGGGGCGGCGCGGCGGGAACACCTCGGACGGCTTGGGCGCCGGGCGTCCGCCGGGCACGGGCGGCTTGGAGCCGGGGGTGGCCGGCTTGGCGGGCGCGGGCGGCCTGGGTCCCTGGCCCTTGTCGTCGGCGGCCGCGCGTCCGCCGGGCAGCGCGAGCAGCCGGACGCGCGGGGCGGGCGCGGGGACCAGCGGGGTGCGCGCCTGGGCCTGGGCGACGCGGGCGAGGCGGGCCTTGACGGATCGTTCCGCCAGGACCTGGCAGCGGGCGAGCAGCGCCGCCGCGGCCGGGTTGCCGCGCAGCGCCCGCAGCGCGGCCAGGTCCTCCGCCTGAGGGTCGTACCCGGTGGCCAGGGCGTCCTGGAGCAGCTCCAGATAGCCGGCCAGCGAGCCGGGCAGGGCCTGGCGGTAGCGGACCAGGTCGGCGAGGAGGAAGGCGCGCAGCCGGCCGGCCTCGCGCACCGCCTCGTCCACGGAATCGGCCAGGCGCAGGCAGTCCTGGACGTCGTCGTCCGGCAGGGGGGCAGGGTTGAGTGCGGTGGCGAGGGCGCGGCGGAGCACGCGCAGCTCGTCCGCGCTGAACGCCATGCCGCCGCGGGGTCCGTAGGGCGTGGGCATGGCCCGACGATACGCGCTAATCGGACAAATCTGCCGCTTTTCGATCTTCCCGGGCGGGTCGGTGCCCGCCCCGTGGGAGCCCCGGGCCCTACTGCCGCGCCACGTTCCGCTCGTACACCATCCGCAGGCCGATCAGGGTCAGCCACGGCTCGTGCGCGTCGATCTCCTTCGAGTCGGCGAGCACCATCGGCGCCAGACCGCCCGTCGCGATCACGGTCACGTCCGACGGGTCCCCGTCCGGGCCGACCAGCTCGCGCTTCATCCGCGCGACGACGCCGTCCACCTGGCCCGCGTACCCGAAGACGATGCCGGACTGCATGGCCTCGACCGTGTTCTTGCCGATGACGCTGCGCGGGCGGGCCAGCTCGATCTTGCGGAGCATGGCGCCCTTCACGCCCAGCGCCTCGACGGAGATCTCGATGCCCGGGGCGATCGCGCCGCCCGCGTACTCGCCGCGCCGGGTGACCGCGTCGTACGTCGTCGCCGTGCCGAAGTCGACGACGATCGCCGGGCCGCCGTACAGCTCGACGGCCGCGACCGAGTTGATGATGCGGTCGGCGCCGACCTCCTTGGGGTTGTCCGTGAGGACCGGGACGCCCGTCTTGACGCCCGGCTCGACGAGGACGGCCTGGACGTCGCCGTAGTAGCGGCGGGTCACCTCGCGCAGTTCGTGCAGCACCGAGGGGACCGTCGCGCAGATCGCGATCCCCCCGACGCCGTCGCTCAGCTCGGCGCCGAGCAGGGGATGCATGCCCATGAGGCCCTGCAACAGGACCGCCCACTCGTCGGCGGTGCGGCTCGGGTCGGTCGAGATCCGCCAGTGCTCGACGATCTCGTCGCCGTCGAAGAGCCCGAGCACCGTCTGCGTGTTGCCGACGTCGATGGTGAGCAGCATCAGGCGTCGACCTCGCGCAGGTCCAGGCCGATGTCGAGGATCGGGGAGGAGTGGGTGAGGCCGCCCACCGCGAGGTAGTCGACGCCGGTGGCCGCGTAGGCCGCCGCGTTCTCCAGGGTGAGCCGGCCGGAGGACTCCAGAGCCGCCCGGCCGGCGACCAGGGCGACCGCCTCCTCGGTCTCCACCGGCGTGAAGTTGTCGAGCAGGATCAGGTCGGCGCCCGCGTCGAGGACCTCCCGGACCTGGTGCATCGTGTCGACCTCGACCTCGATCGCCAGGTCCGGGAACTGCTCCCGCACGGCCTTGAACGCCTGCGCCACGCCGCCGGCCGCCACCACGTGGTTGTCCTTGACCAGGGCCGCGTCCGACAGCGACATGCGGTGGTTGACGCCGCCGCCGCAGCGCACCGCGTACTTCTCCAGGGCGCGCAGACCCGGGGTGGTCTTGCGGGTGTCGCGGACCTTCGCGCCGGTGCCCTCCAGGGCGTCGGCCCACCTGCGGGTGGCGGTGGCGATGCCGGAGAGGCGGCACAGGAGGTTCAGGGCACTGCGCTCGCCGGTGAGCAGGTCCCGGGTGCGGGCGGTGACGCTGAGCAGCTTCTGGCCGGCCTCGACCCGGGCGCCGTCCTCGACGTGCCGCTCGACCTCGAACTCGTCGGTGCAGACGATGGAGAGCACCGCCTCGGCGACCCGCAGGCCGGCCACCGTGCCGGCCTCGCGGGCGGTGAAGTCGGCGGTCGCGACGGCGTCCTCGGGGACGGTCGCCACGGTCGTCACGTCCACGCCGCCGTCGAGGTCCTCGGCGATGGCCAGGTGGGCGATGTCCTCGACCTGGACCGGGTCGAGGCCGGCGTCGGCGAGCAGCTCGGCGAGCGCCGGGTCGAGCCCGCACTCGAACTCGTCGGCCTCGCCGCAGCCGCAGCCGTCGCCGCAGCCGCCGGCCGGCTCGGCCGGGGCGTTGATCTGGATCAGGGGGACGTCCACGGGCGTCGGACGGGCTTCCTCGGGCGTGCTCACGACTGCTGCTCCCTGGGTGCGTCGGGGGTTACGGGGGTGCCCGCCTCGGGGGTGACGGGCGGGAAGTCTGCGGTGGCGGTACGGGTGACCGCCAGGCTCCGGTCGGGCGTCAGGCGTACGACGAGATGCCGCCGCCACGCCGCGTCGTCCCGGTCGGCGTGGTCCTCGCGCCAGTGGCAGCCGCGGGTCTCGGCGCGCTCGCGCGCGGCGGCCACCAGGACCCGGGCGACGCACAGCAGGTTGGTGGTCTCCCAGGAGTCGACGCCCGGCTCGGCGGCCTTGCGCCCGTCCTCCGCGCCCTGCCGCAGCCCTTCGAGGGCGTCGGCCGCCTCGGCCAGGCTCGCGGCGGAGCGCAGCACGCCCGCGCCCCGGGTCATGGTCCGCTGGATCTCTCGGCGGGCCTCGGGGGTGAGCAGGGTCAGCACGGTGGTCGTGTCGTCGACGACCGGGGTGCCCTCGCGGTGCGGGCCGTGCGCGGCGATGTCGGCGACGATCCGCTCGGCGAAGACCAGGCCCTCCAGGAGCGAGTTCGAGGCGAGGCGGTTGGCGCCGTGCACGCCGGTGCAGGCGACCTCACCGCACGCGTACAGGCCGGGCACGGTGGTGCGGCCGTGCAGGTCGGTGCGGACGCCGCCGGAGGCGTAGTGGGCGGCCGGGGCGACCGGGATCGGCTCGGTGACCGGGTCGATGCCGTGCGCCCGGCAGGCGGCCAGGATGGTCGGGAAGCGCTGCTCCCACATCTCGGCGCCGAAGTGCCGGGCGTCGAGGTACATGTGCTCGGCGTCCTGCTCCTGCATCCGGCGCGTGATCGCCTTGGCGACGATGTCACGGGGCGCCAGCTCGGCAAGCTCGTGCTGCCCGAGCATGAAGCGGACCCCGTCGGCGTCGACGAGATGGGCGCCCTCGCCCCGTACCGCCTCGGAGACCAGCGGCTGCTGGCCCTCGGAGCCGGCGCCGAGGAACAGCACCGTCGGGTGGAACTGGACGAACTCCAGGTCGGAGATCTCGGCCCCGGCGCGCAGCGCGAGGGCGACGCCGTCGCCGGTGGAGACGGACGGGTTGGTGGTCGCGGAGAACACCTGGCCCATGCCGCCGGTGGCGAGGACCACGGCGGGGGCGTGGACGGCGCCGACGCCGTCGTGCTGGCCCTCGCCCATCACGTGCAGGGTGACGCCGGCCGTGCGGCCGGCGTCGTCCTTGAGCAGGTCGAGCACGAGGGCGTGCTCGATGGTGCGCACGCCCCGCGCCCGTATCGCCTCGACCAGCGCGCGGGAGATCTCGGCGCCGGTCGCGTCGCCGCCGGCGTGCGCGATCCGGCGGCGGTGGTGGCCGCCCTCGCGGGTCAGCGCGATCGCGCCGTCGGCGGTCAGGTCGAAGGCGGCGCCCGTCTCGATGAGCCGGCGCACGGCGTCGGGGCCCTCGGTGACCAGGGCGCGCACGGCCTGCGTGTCGCAGAGCCCGGCGCCGGCCACGAGGGTGTCGTCGAGGTGCTGCTCCGGGGTGTCGCCCTCACCGAGCGCGGCGGCGACGCCGCCCTGCGCCCAGCGGGTGGAACCGGCGTCCAGCAGCGCCTTGGTGACGACCACGGTGCGCAGCCCGGCGGCCGTGCACCGCAGGGCAGCGGTCAGACCTGCGATGCCGGAGCCGACCACGACGACGTCGGCGTCGATCGACCAGCCGGGGGCGGGCGCGTGCAGCCGTATTCCGGTCACTTGGCAACTCCGATCACTTCGCTGCTCCGATCACTTCGTGGCTCCGAAGGTCAGGGGGATGTTGTCGATGAGCCGCGTGGTCCCCACCCGCGCGGCGACGGCGAGGATCGCCTCGCCGTCGTGTCCGTCGGCGACGTCCGTGAAGTCGGCCGGGTCGACCAGGGCCAGGTAGTCCAGGGTGAGCGGCGGCTGGGCCTTCCCCGCGTCGTCGAGCACGGCGAGGGCCGCGGCCCGTACGGCGTCGGCGCCCCCGGCCTCGGCCGCCTGGGCGACCGCGTGGGCGTCGGCGGCGGCCCGGGCCTCGCCGAGCCGGGACAGCGCCTCGGCGCGGGTCTCGCCCCGCCCCTGGGCGCCGGGCAGGGACTCGGCGCGGGCGCGCAGCGCCTCCTGGGCGGCGAGCCGGTCGCGGGCCGCGAACAGGGCGCGGGACAGCGCGAGGGCCGTACGGCGCTCCGCTGCGGACAGGTAGCGGTTGCGGCTGGACAGGGCGAGGCCGTCGGCCTCACGGACCGTCGGCACGCCGACGATCTCGACCGGGAAGTTCAGGTCGCGGACCATCCGGCGGATCAGGGCCAGCTGCTGGGCGTCCTTCTGGCCGAAGAAGGCCAGGTCGGGCGCGGTGAGGTGGAGGAGCTTGGCGACGACGGTGAGCATTCCGTCGAAGTGGCCGGGCCGGGAGGCGCCCTCCAGGCGCTCGCCCATGGGGCCCGCGGTGATCCGCACCTGCGGCTCTCCGCCCGGGTAGACCTCGTCGACGGCCGGGGCGAAGACGGCGTCGGCGCCGGCCTCCTCGGCGACCGCCAGGTCGGCCTCCAGGGTGCGCGGATAGCGGTCGAGGTCCTCGCCCGCGCCGAACTGCAGCGGGTTGACGAAGACGGTGACGACGACGGTCCCGTCGGCGCCGACCCGCTCGCGGGCGGCCCGGACCAGGGTGGCGTGGCCGTCGTGGAGGGCGCCCATGGTCATGACCACGGCGCGGCGGCCCTCGCCCCCCTTCAGGGCGCGGAGCTCGGCGGCCGTACGGACCGGGGTGAGAGTCATCGGTGGTCGTCCTTCTCGGCGAGCACGCCCAACAGGTCCTCGGCCAGCTCGGGCTTGAGCAGGCCGTGCGCGAGCGCCCGGTCGGCGGTGGCGCGCGCCATCGCGAGATAGCCGGCGACGGTGCCGGGCGCGTGCTTGTGCAGCTCGGCGACGTGCGCGGCGACGGTGCCCGCGTCGCCGCGGGCGACCGGGCCGGTGAGGGCCGCGTCGCCGGACCGCAGCGCGTTGTCCAGGGCCGCGCCGAGCAGCGGGCCGAGCATCCGGTCCGGGGCGGCGACCCCGGCCGCGCGCAGCAGCTCCATGGCCTGGGCCACCAGGGTGACCAGGTGGTTCGCGCCGAGGGCGAGGGCCGCGTGGTAGAGCGGCCGGTTCTCCTCGGCGATCCACTCGGGCTCGCCGCCCATCTCGATCACCAGGGCCTCGGCGGCCAGCCGCAGCTCCTCGGGGGCGGTGACGCCGAAGGAGCAGCCGGCGAGCCGCTGGACGTCCACGGAGGTGCCGGTGAAGGTCATGGCCGGGTGCAGCGCGAGCGGCAGCGCGCCGGCCCGCCGGGCCGGGTCGAGGACTCGCACCCCGTACCGCCCGGAGGTGTGCACGAGGAGCTGCCCGGGCCGCACGGCGCCGGTCTCGGCGAGGCCCTCGACGAGACCGGGCAGGGCGTCGTCGGGAACGGTGAGCAGGACCAGGTCCGCCAGCGCGAGCACCTGGGCCGGCTCGACGACGGGCACGTCGGGGAGCAGGACCGCGGCGCGGCGGCGGGAGGCGTCGGAGACCGCCGAGACGGCGACCGGGCGGTGTCCGGCGAGCTGGAGGGCGGCGGCGAGCGCGGGGCCCACGCGGCCGGCGCCGACGACTCCGACGGTGAGCCGGGCGGGGCGGTCCTCGGCGCGGTCCGCGTGCCGGGGGTGCGCCGTGGGCTCGGCGGGCTCGGGTGGTGGTGCGTTCACTGTTCGGATCGGCCTTCCGTTCCAGTCCGCGGGGGGTACCGGACGATTTCTGGTCATGCTACGCCAGCGTTTCGACGCCATCTCGCGGGCTGTCCACAGGGTGTGGGCGGCGGTATGACGATCAGACCGGGGCTGGGGATAACTCCATGGAGGGGAAGCTGTCCATGCCCCATGATCGGGCCATGGACATGGAACAGCAGGGCGCCGAGGAGCACGTGCGCGAGCAGCAGGACGGTCAGGGGGAGGGTCCGGGGCAGGAGCAGGAGCTGCCCGACCGGGTCCACCGGGCCCGGGTGTGGGGCGGCGCCCCGCGCAAGCTGCAGGACGCCTCGCCGGACGGCACCGTGGCCGAGCGGCTGCGCGAGCTGGCCGACTGGGCCGCCACCACGCCGTACGCGGACCAGCCCGTCGACACGTACGGCGACCTGGTCGTCGAGGAGCTGGAGCAGCGGGTCGCGGCGGAGCTGGGCTTCCCGGCGGCGGCCTTCTTCCCCACCGGCACCATGGCCCAGCAGGTCGCGCTGCGCAGCTGGGCCGGCCGCACCGGCAACGCGGTCGTCGCGCTGCACCCGCTCGCCCACCCGGAGGGGCACGAGAACGACGCCTTCGGCACCGTGAGCGGACTGCGCACGATCCACCCGACGGGCGAGCCCCGGCTGCCCACGGCCGACGAGGTGCGCGACCTGCCGGAGCCGTTCGGGGCGCTGATGGTGGAGCTGCCGCTGCGCGAGGCGGGCTTCGTCCTGCCCACCTGGGACGAGCTCGTCGAGGTCGTCGAGGCGGCCCGGGAGCGGGACGCGGTGGTCCACTTCGACGGGGCCCGGCTGTGGGAGTGCACGACCCACTTCGGCCGGAGCCTGCCGGAGATCGCGGGCCTCGCGGACAGTGTGTACGTGTCGTTCTACAAGTCGCTGGGCGGCATGTCGGGCGCGGCCCTGGCCGGCCCCGAGGAGCTGGTGGCGGAGGCCAAGCTGTGGCGCCACCGGTACGGCGGCCAGATCTTCTCGCAGTACCCGGCGGCCCTCTCCGCCCTGCGCGGCCTGGACACGGAGCTGCCCGCACTGCCCTCGTACGTGGCACACGCGCGCGTCGTCGCGGAGGCGCTGCGCGAGGCGTTCACGGAAGCGGGCGTCGCCTGGTTCCGGGTCCACCCCGGGATACCCCAGACCCACCAGTTCCAGGTCTGGCTCCCGTACGCCCCGGACGCCCTCACGGCAGCCGCCCTCTCCCTCACCGAGGAGACCGGAACCACCCTCTTCCGCCGCTGGTTCCCCGCCCCCGTGGGCGGCCCGCCGGGCATCGCGATGACGGAGGTGACGGTGAGCGCGCCGGGCCTGACGTGGACGAAGGAGGACGTGAAGGAGGCGGCGCGGGACTTCCTGGCGCGGGTGGCCGGCTAGCCGGCCGTCGGCCGGGGGCGGCGGTGGAGGGCCGCGCGCAGCGCGAGGCGGATGCGGCCCCGGGCCGGGCGGCCCGCCAGGACCGCTTCGAAGCGACGGTGGTCGCGGGCCGCCCGCAGCACGGCGAGGTCGTGGGTGCCGGGCGCGGGCGGGGCAGCCTCGCCCTGCTGAGCGGACCGGTAGGCGTCGAAGAGGTACTGGTGGAGTGCGTTCATGGGCTCACCGTGCGCCCGGCGGTCCCGCGGCCGCCCGTCGATTGACGGTCCTCGTCAAATGGGACGACAGCACCCCCGCCGGACCCCGCACCATGGACCGGTGAGCGTGAGCATCGACATCACCGGACTGCCGCACGAGCGGATCACCTTCTGCCCGTCGCCCCTCGCCGAGCTGGGCAACGCCCTGCACGCGCTGGCCGAGCCGGGGCACCACCCCCGGCAGCACGCGTGGACGGCGGCGACCGCCGCCGCGCTGAAGCCGGCGCTGGCCGACCGGCTGCACGAGGCGGACTTCATGTGGCGGTCGACGCGGTCCGACTTCCTCCTGCCCGCGCAGCCGCGCGAGACGCTCGCGGAGGAGCTCGACGACCTCGACCGGATGGACGACGAGAAGTTCGTCGGCTCCGCCCTGGAGATCTCGTGCAGCAACAGCCACTACGGCCGCGGCCTGCCCTCGCCGCTGGTCGACGCGCGGTCCCGGCGCCGCGCGCTCGACCTGGCGGCGGCGCGCGGCCCGCGCCAGGCCGCGTTCGTCGAGCGGATGCTGGCCGACCCGGCGGGCACCCGCGCCTGGATCCGCCGGCTCCTGGAGGACTGCGAGGAGGCGTTCTTCGGCGACACGTGGCGCCGGGTCCGCATCCAGCTCGCCGCCGACGCCCGCCACAAGGGCGAGCTGCTCCGCCGCAAGGGCCTGGCCGAGGCGCTGGCCGACGCCTCCCCGGCGATGAGCCTGGAGGAGGACGCCCACGGCACCCGGATCGTCATCGACAAGCTGGTGCAGGGCCGGGCCGAGGCACAGGGCCGGGCCGTCACGCTCATCCCGACCGTGTTCGGCTGGCCGCACCTGCTCGCCATCTACGCGCCCGGCTGGCAGCCCGTCATCCAGTACCCGGCGGCGAACCGCGAGATCGGCGGCACGGAGCCCATCGAAAGCGTGAAGGCGCGCCTGGAGGCGCTTGCCCACCCCATGCGGATGAGCCTGTGCCGCAACCTGGCGCGCGGCCCGTACACGACGAGCGAGCTGGCCGACGCGTACGCCATCAGCGCCCCCGAGGTCTCCCGTCACCTCTCCGTCCTGAAGAAGGCCGGACTCCTCACCACCCAGCGCCGGGGCCGCTATGTGCTGCACCAGCTGGACTTCTCCGTGGTCGCCCGGCTCGGCAGCGACTTCCTGGAGTCCGTCCTGCGCTGATCCCGGCCCGTCGACCCGGCCCGTCTGCCCGGCCCGTCCACCCCGCGCGACTAGTCGAAGCGGATGTGCGAGAGGCCGATCCGGATCCGGCGCAGCCGGTGGCGCAGCGGGCCGTCCGTGTTCGGCGCGATCCGCAGGCCGGCGAGCCCGGCGATCCGGTCGGCGACCTCCGGGACGCTCAGCTCGTCCGTACGGATGTGGTCGGCGAACTCCGGTCCGGCCAGGGCGGCCAGGCAGCCGTCCAGTTTCCGCACGGCGAAGCTCTCCCGCTTCAGCCCGCGCCCGAGGCCCCGCTCGGTGAGCCGCCGCAGCACCGTCTCGCGCTCCGCGAGCAGCGCGAAGTGCCGGACCCGGGCCTCGCCGTGCGCGTCCCGCAGCCGGCCGACGATCTCGGCGAAGTACGCGGGCTCGACGAGGGTCATCGGCACGAGCACGGGGCCGCCGTGCCGTCGCAGCGCCAGGTCCAGGACCTCGTACACGCCCCGGCGCCAGGCGGCGAGGTCCTGGAAGTCTTCCCGCAGGCCGGGCGGCAGGGTGCGGTGCAGGCCGAAGCCGATGTGTTCCGGGTCGCAGACGACACTGCCCGGCAGGCGGCGCCGCAGCTCGTACGCGGTCTGGGTCTTGCCGCCGCCGAACGGCCCGTTGATCCAGAGCAGCACGTCAGCGCCCGCCGCCCGCCCGCACCAGCCCGGTCTCGTAGGCGAGGACCACGACCTGCACCCGGTCGCGCAGGTCCAGCTTGGTGAGGATGCGGCCCACATGCGTCTTCACGGTCGCCTCGGACAGCACCAGCCTGGCGGCGATCTCGCCGTTCGACAGGCCCTGCGCGACCAGGAGCATCACCTCGCGCTCGCGCTCGGTCAGCTTGCCGACCGCGCTGTCGGCGGATCGCGCCTCCCGGCCCGTCGACGGCAGCATCGGCGAGAAGCGGTCGAGCAGGCGGCGGGTGGTGGACGGGGCCACCACCGCGTCGCCGCTGTGCACCGAGCGGATCGCGCCGAGCAGCTCGCCCGGCGGCACGTCCTTCAGCATGAAGCCGCTGGCGCCCGCCTTCAGCCCGGAGAACGCGTACTCGTCGAGGTCGAAGGTGGTCAGGATCAGCACCTTCGGCGCGTCCGGCTCGGCGCAGATCCGGCGGGTCGTCTCCACCCCGTCCAGCTTGGGCATGCGCACGTCCATGAGGACCACGTCGACCTCCGCGGACCGCAGGACCTGCAGCGCCTCCACGCCGTCACCGGCCTCCGCCACGACCTCCATGTCCGGCTGGGCGGCGAGCACCATGCGGAAACCGGTGCGCAGCAGCGCCTGGTCGTCGACGAGCATCACGCGGATGGACATGGAGATCCTTAAAGGTCGTCAGTGAGCGGTCTTGAGGGGGAGCAGGGCGCTGATGCGGAAGCCGCCGCCGGGGCGCGGACCGGCGTCCAGGGTGCCGCCGACCATGCCGACCCGCTCCCGCATGCCGATCAGGCCGTGGCCGCGGCCGTCGGCGCCGCCGTCCTCGTACATCTCCTGCGGCGCCCCCCGTCCGTCGTCCTCGACGAGCAGCCCGAGGCCGTCGTCGAAGTAGACGAGCCGGACGCTCGCGCCGGCGTCGGGGCCGCCGTGCTTGCGGGTGTTGGTGAGGGCTTCCTGCACGATCCGGTACGCGGTGAGCTCGACGCCGCTGGGCAGCGGGCGCGGGGTGCCCTCGATCCTGAAGTCGATCGCGAGCCCGGTGCCGCGGACCTGCTCGACCAGGTCCTCGATCTGCTTGACGTCCGGCTGGGGCACGTACTCCCCCGCCTCCTGGTGTTCTCCGGTGCGCAGGATGCCGAGCAGCCGCCGCATCTCGGCGAGCGCCTGCCGGCCGGTGGAGGAGATGGTCTCCAGGGCCTGCTTGGCGGTCTCGGGCGAGGAGTCCATGACGTAGGCGGCGCCGTCCGCCTGCACCACCATCACGGACACGTTGTGGGCGACGACGTCGTGCAGCTCGCGGGCGATCCGGGCGCGCTCGGCGGCGACCGCGACCTTCGCCTGCGCCTCGCGCTCCTGCTCCAGGCGCGAGGCCCGCTCCTCCAGCTGCGCGAAATAGGCGCGGCGGGTGCGCAGGGAGTCGCCGAGGACCCAGGCGAGCGCGAACGGCACGGTCATGATCACGACGAAGAAGACGGTGCCGGCGGAGGAACGCGACGCCTCCACCGGCCAGCGCAGCTGGGACAGCAGGGCCGCGCTCAGCCCGCCGGCGAGCGCGAGCCGGGAGGCCCAGCGGGGGCCGTCGTGCGCCGCGACCGTGTAGATGATCACGAGCATGGCGAAGTCGGACATGAACGGGATGATCCCGAGCGCCAGCTGGGCGATCCCGAGCACGAGCGCGAGCAGCAGCATCTTCTCCGGCATGCGCCGGCGCAGCGCGACGACCAGCGAGAACAGCGCGGCCACGACCCCGTACGCGAGGGGCTGGCCGATCCTCGGGGAGGACGTGTCCACCCAGAGCGCGGACATCCCGAAGAGGACGACGGCCCAGAAGGCGTCGACGCCCGTCGGGTGTCTGCGGAGGAAGTCGTAGAGGCGCTGCACACAGCAAAGCGTAGGGAAGAGAGATAGGTGCAGGGGTCAACCGTGGGTCCCATCCTTGCGCTGCGGCACCTACTCCCCAAGGTGGAGACTGGGGCACGTGACGGACGAGGCAACGGACGAGGCAGCGGCCCGGGCGACGGACGGGACGGGTGAGTGGCAGGGGTGGCGGGCGGCCATGGAGCGCGCCCTGTACGGCCCCGGCGGCTTCTTCCTGCGCCCCGAGGGCCCGGCCGGCCACTTCCGTACGTCGGTGCACGCCTCGCCGCTCTTCGCCGGCGCCGTCGCCCGGCTGCTCGTCTCGACCGCCGAGGAGCTGGACACCGACGAGGTCGACTTCGTGGACGTCGGCGCCGGACGCGGCGAGCTGATCACCGGCGTGCTCGCCGCCGCGCCGCCGGACCTGCGGATCCGGGCGTACGGCATCGAGCGCGCCGCCCGGCCGGACGGTCTCGACCCGCGGGTCACCTGGACCGACCGGATCCCGGCGGGCGGGGTGCGCGGGCTGCTCTTCGCCAACGAGTGGCTCGACAACGTGCCGGTCGACGTCGCGCTGGTCGACGAGGACGGGACCGTCCGGTACGTGATGGTCCGCGCCGACGGTACGGAACGGCCCGGCGCGCTCGTCACCGGCGCCGACGCCGAGTGGCTGGACCGCTGGTGGCCGCTGCGCGAACCGGGCGAGCGCGCCGAGATCGGCCGCCCCCGGGACGCCGCCTGGGCGGCGGCCGTCGGCTCCCTCGCGGCGGGCACGGCGATCGCCGTGGACTACGCCCACCTCCGCGCGTCCCGTCCCCTCTTCGGCACCCTCACCGCCTTCCGGGCCGGCCGCGAGCTCCCCCCGGCCCCGGACGGCAGCCGCGACCTGACCGCCCACGTGGCCCTGGACGCCTGCGCGGCCGCCGTGCCGTCCGTCGACACCGAGCTGCTGACCCAGCGCGAGGCGCTGCACGGGCTCGGCGTGACCGGCACCCGCCCGCCCCTCTCCCTCGCCTCGACCGACCCGGCCGGCTACGTCCGCGCCCTCGCCTCGGCGGGCGAGGCGGCGGAGCTGACCGCGGTGGGCGGGCTCGGCGACTTCCTCTGGCTCGTCCAGCGGGTCCAGGAGGTCCAGCGGGTCCAGGAGGTCCAGGGGGATCGGGAGGCGCAGGGGGTGCGGGAGGCACAGGGGGCCCAGCGGGTCCCGGGTGATTCGGGGCACGGGGGATACTGAGCGGCATGACGGAGACGACGGTCGGCATCGGCGGCGCGGCGGAGAGCACCGACATGGTGCTGAACATCGGGCCGCAGCATCCCTCCACGCACGGAGTGCTCCGGCTGAAGCTGGTGCTCGACGGCGAGGTGGTGCGCGAGGCCGAGCCGGTCATCGGATACATGCACCGCGGGGCCGAGAAGCTGTTCGAGGCGCGGGACTACCGCCAGATCATCATGCTGGCCAACCGGCACGACTGGCTGTCCGCGTTCTCCAACGAGCTCGGCGTGGTCATGGCCGTCGAGCGGATGCTGGGCATGGAGGTGCCGGAGCGGGCCGTGTGGACGCGGACCCTGCTCGCCGAGCTGAACCGGGTCCTCAACCACCTGATGTTCCTCGGCTCGTACCCGCTCGAACTGGGCGGTATCACTCCGGTCTTCCACGCCTTCCGCGAGCGCGAGGAGCTCCAGGCCGCGATGGAGGAGGTGTCCGGCGGCCGCATGCACTACATGTTCAACCGGGTCGGCGGCCTCAAGGAGGACCTGCCGGCGGGCTGGCTGGGACGGGCGCGGCAGGCCGTCGCGGACGTGCGGTCGCGGATGGACGTGTACGACCGGCTGGTGCTCGGCAACGAGATCTTCCGCGGCCGGACCCGCGGGGTCGGGGTGCTGCGCCCGGAGACCGTGCACGCGTACGGGGTGTCGGGGCCGATCGCCCGCGCCTCCGGCGTCGACTTCGACCTGCGCCGGGACGAGCCGTACCTCGCGTACGGGGAGCTGGCGGACGTGCTGCGGGTGGTGACGCGGTCGGAGGGCGACTGCCTGGCCCGCTTCGAGTGCCTGCTCGACCAGACGCACAACTCCCTGGACCTGGCCGACGCCTGCCTGGACCGGCTCGACCAGCTGCCGCAGGGGCCGATCAACCAGCGCCTGCCGAAGGTCCTCAAGGCGCCGGAGGGCCACACCTACGCCTGGACCGAGAACCCGCTCGGCATCAACGGCTACTACCTCGTCTCCAAGGGCGAGAAGACCCCGTACCGGCTCAAGCTGCGCTCGGCGTCGTACAACAACATCCAGGCGCTGGTCGAACTGCTGCCGGGGACGCTGGTCGCGGACATGGTGGCGATCCTGGGGTCGATGTTCTTCGTCGTGGGTGACATCGACAAGTAGGCACGTACGCGGAAGGCGCCGGCGGATTGTGGTCCGCCGGCGCCCTCCCCCTTAGTTGGTGGCCAACCAAGTTTAAA
>NZ_JBSGIW010000119.1:0-19155 GCF_053605265.1 Streptomyces sp. NPDC003943
CTGCGCGCGCGCCGGGGCGCGGGCGGGGGCGGGGGGGCCGGGGGCGCGGGGTGGGGTGCGCGCGGCCGGGGTGGGGGCCGGCCCGGCCGGGCCGGCGCCGGTGGCGGTGGTGGCGGCGTCGGAGCCGGTCAGGCGGTCCGTGGCGAAGACCCCGACGGCGGCGGTGGCACCCAGGGCGGCGGCGAGGCGGAGCAGCGACCGGCGCCCGGTGGTCGTCTCATCCTTTTTCATGACCAATAGTGCGAACGGTGGACGGCCCGGGCCGCGCAGCGACACCGGCCCGCCGACCGAAAACACCTGATGAGCCGATAACCTCGAAGGGTGAGTGGTTTCGAACGGGGCACGGACGGCCCGAAGGTGATCGTCGCCGGGCTCGACGGCTCCGCGTCCTCGATGCGTGCCGCGTCCTACGCGGCGGGGCTCGCGCGGCGGCAGCACGCGCTCCTCGCCCTCGTCTACGTCCAGCCCGTGCTCGCGGCGGGCGCGGCGCTCGGCGCGCCGGTCGCCGGCACCACGGAGGAGATCGCCGAGGGCCTGGTGGCCGACATCCGGAAGGCGGTCGACCACGTCAAGGACACCTGGCAGGTGCGCTGGGAGTTCCACACCTTCCCCGGGGACGCGTACGCGGGTCTGGTGGCGGCCGCCGACGAGCTGAAGGCGGACGCGGTGGTCGTGGGCGCCTCGGAGTCGGCCGGCCACCGCATCATCGGCTCGGTCGCGGTGCGGCTGGTCAAGGCGGGCCGCTGGCCGGTCACCGTCGTGCCGTGAGCAGGTCCCCGGCACGCCTTCCCGGGGCTACTCCCCCATGACCAGGCCGTCGTGGGCGGCGCCCCGGCCGAGGACGGTCTCGCGGATGGCGTCCCGGGTCTCGGCGTACTGGCCCTGCCCCTCCTTGACGGCGGCGTTGAGGTTCACCACCCGGCCGCGGGCGGTGTCGAAGAACTGCGGCACGAACTCCGCCTTGGCGACCTCCCAGCGGTGGCCGGGCGCGGCCGGCGGGGCGAAGGTGAAGCGGGCCAGGGTGCCCATGTTGCCGCGCCGGTCGTGGGCGCCCTCGTAGTTGATCATGTCGCCGGCGATCTGGTCGCCCATGCCGTAGACGATCCAGGTGCCGTTGACCTTCTCGTACGCCTGGGGGATGTGGGCGTGGGTGCCGATGATCAGGTCGATGTCGGGCCGGTCCCCGGTGCGCGAGGCGGTGAGCGCGCGGCCGAGGGTGAGCTGGCGCTCGTCGGGGGCGGTCTGCCATTCGGTGCCCCAGTGGATGGAGACGACCACGACGTCGGCGCCGGCCTTCCGGGCGGCCCGGGCGTCCTCGACGATCTTGTGCTCGTCGATCAGGTTGACCGCCCAGGGCTGTCCTTCGGGCAGCGGATAGCCGTTGGTGTCGTACGTGTAGGCGAGCTGCGCCACGGTCGCCCGCCCGGCCTTGAGCAGCGTGGGCCGGGCCGCCTCGGCGGCGGTACGGGCGGAGCCCGCGTGCCGCACGCCCGCCTTGTCGAGCGCGTCGAGGGTGCGGCGCAGGCCGTCGGCGCCGTCGTCGAGGGAGTGGTTGGAGGCGGTGGAGCAGGAGTCGTAGCCGGTCGCCTTGAGGGCGGCGGCGACCTCGGGTGGCGACTTGAAGGCGGGGTAGCCGGTGAACGGGCCGCCGTCCTCGCCGTACACGGTCTCCATGTGGCAGATGGCCAGATCGGCTTGGGAGACGACGGACTTGACGCCGGAGAGCATGGGGCGGAAGTCGTAGCCCGCGCCGCCGGCGTCGGCGGCGGCCTGGCGGATGATCGAGTCGTGCGGCAGGACGTCACCGGAGGCGACGAGGGTGAAGGGGACCGGCGCGGACGCCGCCCCGGACACGGCGGGCCGATGCGGCGCCCGGCTCTGGCCGGGGGTGCCCGGACCGCGGTCGGGGGTGTGGGCGGTGACGGCGCAGCCGGTGGCCGCGGTGAGCAGGGCGACGGCGAGGGCCGCCGCGCCGGGTCGGGTGCGTGAGGTCATCTGCCGGCTCCGCTGGTTCGTAGGATGAACATCTGTTCAGCCGAATTCACCTTGCGGAAAAGCCGCAGTCAAGGGTCAATGCCGCAGTTCGCAGCAAACCCGCTGAATCGGACGCAAGGCTTCCGTTCGACCGTCGGCCCGACCGTTCGTCGTGCCATTCGCCGCTCAGCGCGACCGTTCGTCGCAGACCCTTGCCCGATCCCTGTCCGTCACCGTTCGGATGCGTTCCGATACGGCACATGACGACGGCGACGGCAACCACGGACGAGCGGGACCTGAGGGAGCTCCAGCGTGAGCACGGCCAGGCGCTGCTCGCGTTCCTGCTCGGACTGACCCACGGCGACCGGCAGCGCGCCGAGGACCTGGTCCAGGAGACCCTGGTCCGGGCCTGGCAGCACCCGGAGGCGTTCGACTCCGCGTACGACTCGATGCGGCCGTGGCTGTTCACGGTGGCCCGGCGGCTCGCCATCGACGCGCGCCGCCACCGGCTCGCCCGGCCCACCGAGACGGGCGACGGGCTGCTCGCCCTCACCGCCGACCCGGCCGACACCACGGAGTCCCGGGACGCCGCGCTCGACGTCCGGGCCGCGGTCCGCGGCCTCAGCCCGGAGCACCGCGCGGTGCTCTTCCGGCTCTACTTCCGCGGCCTGACCGTCAGCGAGGCCGCCGCCGAACTCGGCATCCCGGCCGGCACCGTCAAGTCCCGCTCGCACTACGCGCTGCGCCAGCTCGGCCACCGGCTGCCCGGCTACCGGCCGCGCCGGCACCCGGCCGGTGGCGGCGAGGCCGTTGCCCGGCCCGCGGCCCCCGCCCCACAATGACCTCCGTGACGCTGACTCTCGCCGCCGCCGAAAAGGTCCTCGCCGACAACTTCGCCCCCTGGGTGCTCGATCTGGGGCTCTCCGTGGCCTCCGTCGACACCGAGGGCCACCAGGCCGTCCTCCGGCTCCCGTGGTCCGACCGGCTCGCCCGGGAGGGCGGCGGGCTCTCCGGCCAGGCGCTGATGGCCGCCGCCGACACCGCCACCGTGATCGCGGTGGCCGCGGCCCGCGGCGGTTTCGTCCCCATGACCACCGTCCAGCAGTCGATCAGCTTCCAGCGCGCGGTGCTCGGCACGGACGTCCTCGTCCACGCCCGGCTCACCAAGGCCGGCAAGCGGATGGCGTTCGCGGACATCACCATGACCGCCGACGGCACGGACGAGCTCGCCGCCCGGGCGACGGCCGTCTACGCGCTGCTCGGCTGAGTCACCGCCACCTCCCCTGCACCCGACCCCACTCCCGTCACACGGCTCCCACCTGCACCGATGCGGCCGGGATCCGTATCCGAATCGGGACGGGCCAGTTGAGCCAAGTGCGCCCCGCGCGTGCCGTTCTCGGAGCAGGCTCGGTGTCGGGGCCTCGTCCAGGACATCCGGGAGAAGGTGGAAACGGTGCTGCCCGAAAGCATCCCCATGGACTGGCTGTGCGCCGAGTACGTCGCCGACGACCTGCTGCGCGCCAGCGGGCTCGTCGCGCCGGATTCGCTGGAGTTCCGGGCCGGGGTGCAGACCCTGGCACTGACCATCCTGCTGTCCCGGGCCGGCGGGGACGGCGCCGGGACGGACGGCTGGCTGCGCCGCACCGCCCACGACCATCCGTGGTCCGCGTGGGTCGAGGAGCGGCTCGCCGAGGCCGAGGCGCGTGTGCCGGGCGCGGATCTGGACCTCGCCCGGGACACCTGGCGCCGGCTGCGGGCGACCGAGCTGCGCGCCGCCGACCTCGCGGGCCTCGCCGGGCTCGCCGGGCCCCGCGGCATCGACGAGGAGCGCCAGGTGTGGCTGCCCGCCTGGCAGTTGGGCGTCGCCCTCGGGCATCTGGCGCTGCACCTGTGCTGACCGCTCAGCGGGCGGGGTGGACTCCCGGCCGGTACTTGGGTATCCGGACCGTCACCTTCATGCCGGCGCCGATCCCGGTCTCGATGACCAGGCCGTGCTCCGCCCCGTACACCTGACGCAGCCGCTCGTCCACGTTGGACAGACCGATGCCGCCGGCCGAGGGCCGCTCGCCGCGCAGGACGGCGCGCAGCACCTCCGGGTCCATGCCCACGCCGTCGTCCTCGATGGTGACCACGGCCTCCGCGCCCGCGTCGCGTGCCGCGATCACCACCCGGCAGCCCTCGGCGGAGTCCTCCATGCCGTGCTTGACCGCGTTCTCCACCAGCGGCTGCAGGCAGAGGAACGGCAGCGCGACCGGAAGGACCTCGGGCGCGATCTGCAGGGTGACCTTGAGCCGGTCGCCGAAGCGGGCCCCGGCGAGCGCCAGGTACTGCTCGATGGCCCGCAGTTCGTCGGCGAGCTGGGCGAACTCGCCGTGCCGGCGGAACGAGTAGCGGGTGAAGTCGGCGAACTCCAGGAGGAGTTCGCGGGCCTGCTCCGGGTCGGTGCGGACGAACGAGGCGATGGCGGCGAGGGAGTTGAAGATGAAGTGCGGGGAGATCTGCGCGCGCAGCGCCCGTATCTCCGCCTCGACGATCCGGGTGCGGGAGCGGTCCAGCTCGGCGAGTTCGAGCTGGACGGAGACCCAGCGGGCGACCTCGGTCGTCGCCCGCACCAGGACCGCCGACTCGCGCGAGCCGTACGCCACGAGCGCGCCGAGCACGCCTTCCTCGCCCGTCAGCGGTGCGATCACGGCCCAGCGCAGCGGGCAGTCGTCGTCGGAGCATTCGGTGTGCGCGGAGCGGCTGCGGCCGGTGTCGAGCGTCTCGCGGACCAGCTCCCGTACGTGCTCGCAGTGGTGTGCCTCGCCGGGGCCGTCCCAGGCGAGGACCGCGGCCCGGTCGGTGAGGCACAGGGCCTCGGTGCCGAGCAGGGAGCGCAGTCGTCCGGCCGCCCTGCCGGCGGTCTCCTCGGTGAGTCCGGCGCGCAGCGGGGGCGCGGCGAGCGAGGCGGTGTGCAGGGTGTGGAAGGTGGCGCGTTCGACGGGGGTGCCGAAGGCGAGGTCAGCGGCGCGCCGCCCGCGCCGGGCGGTGATCCGGCCGAGGACGACCCCGGCGGTGAGCAGCGCGGCGCCGACGGCGCCGGCCGCGGCCAGGACGACGGCGGTCACCGAGTGGCCCCTCTCCCGGCCTCCGGCCGGGCGGACCCCCGGCCCGTCTCGCCCGGCTGTGGCTTGCCGCTGAACTCCTCGGGCAGGTGCAGCCGGGCCAGGATGCGGGGTGTGCCGGCCGGGACGCGGCGCGGGGTGGCGAGCGACACCAGGATCATGCTGAGGAAGCCGAGCGGCACCGACCAGACGGCGGGCCAGGCGAGCAGGGTGTGCGGCCAGCCCGCGGGGGCGAGTCCGGCCCGGGTGGCCGTCACGGCCGTCAGGGCCGAGCCGCCGCCGAGGAGGAGTCCGGCGACGGCGCCCGGCGGGGTGAGCCGGCGCCACCAGATGCCGAGCACGAGCAGCGGGCAGAAGGAGGAGGCGGAGACGGCGAAGGCGAGTCCGACGGCGTCGGCGACCGGCACGTCGGTGGCGACGATCCCGGCGCTCAGCGGCACGGCGGTGGCGAGGAGGGTGGCGAGCCGGAAGTGCCGCACCCCGCCGCGGGAGACGCCCCGGGCGGCACCCCGGGCAGCGCTGCGGAAGGCGCCCCGCGTGGGCAGCACGTCCTGGGTGAGCACCCCGGCGACCGACATGGTCAGCCCGGAGGCCGTCGACAGGAAGGCCGCACAGGCCCCGCCGGCCAGCAGCGCGCCGAGCAGGTCGCCGAGCACTCCGCCGAGCATCCGCTCCGGCAGGACGAGCACGGCGGCGTCGGCGGCGCCGGTCAGGGCGAGTTCGGGGGCGTAGATCCGGCCGAGCGCCCCGTAGAGCGGCGGCAGCAGATAGAACACGCCGACCAGGCCGAGCACCACCAGGGTGGTGCGGCGGGCGGCCCGGCCGTTCGGGCTGGTGTAGAAGCGCACGGCGACGTGCGGCAGGCCCATGGTGCCGAGGAAGGTGGCGAGGATCAGTCCGTACGTGGCGTACAGCTGGTGACCGTCGCGGCCGCCGGCGAGCGGCTGCGACCAGCCGAGGGGGTCGGCGTCCGTCGAGGCCCGCTCCGGGACCCGCGCCCCCGCCGGGAAGGCGAGTTCGGTGCCCCGCTCCACCCGGTGCTCACCGGGCTGCAGGGTGACCGTGGCCCGCTCGTACGTCCGCTCGTCGACGCGGCCGGTGACGGTGAGCGTGACCGGGGCGGCGACCTCGATCCGTACCGTCTCGGCGACCCGCGCCGCGGTGTGCGCGCGGATGACGGCGGGCGCGTCGAAGTGGGCGCGCGGGGCGCCGTCCCCGTACCAGGCCCCGATCAGGAAGAAGGCCGGGACCAGCAGGGCGGTCAGCTTCAGCCAGTACTGGAAGGCCTGCACGAAGGTGATGCTGCGCATGCCGCCGGCGGCGACGATGCCGGTGATGACGAGCGCGACGACCAGGCCGCCGAGCCAGTCGGGGGCGCCGGTGAGGATCTCCAGGGTGAGCCCGGCGCCCTGGAGCTGCGGCAGCAGATAGAGCCAGCCGATGCCGACGACGAAGAGGCTGGCCACCCGGCGGGCGTGCGGCGATTCGAGCCGGGCTTCGGCGAAGTCGGAGAGGGTGTACGCGCCGGAGCGGCGCAGCGGGGCGGCGACGAGGAGCAGCAGCACGAGGTAGCCGGCGGTGTAGCCGACCGGATACCAGAGCATGGCCGGGCCCTGCAGCAGGACGAGTCCGGCGACGCCGAGGAAGGAGGCGGCGGAGAGGTACTCGCCGCTGATGGCGGCGGCGTTGAGGCGGGGGCCCACGGTGCGGGAGGCCACGTAGAAGTCGGAGGTGGTGCGGGAGATGCGCAGGCCGAGGGCGCCGATGAGGACGGTGGCGAGGGCGACGGCGGTGACGGCGGCGATCGCGTAGCTGTGGTTCACGCGTGCCCTCGTCCGGGACGGGGGCTCACCGCTCGACGAGGCCGGTGAAGTCGCGCTCGTTGCGCTCGGCGCGGCGCACGTACCAGTGGGCGACGGCCCACACCACCGGGTGGACGCCGATGCCGAGCGCGAGCCACACGGCGGCCTCGGGCGCGGGCAGCGCGAGCAGCAGCGGCAGCGAGCCCACGAGCAGGGCGAGCCAGCCGAGGCCGATGAGGGCGGCGCGGAGCTGGCTGCGCATCAGGGAGCGGACGTAGGTGTGGCCGAGGGTGGTCTGTTCGCTGATCTCGGAGCGGGCCGGCGGGTGCTGCGGCCGGGTCCGGGGCCGGGGCACGGACCCGCCGCCGACGGCCGAGGCGTACGTGACGGTCTCGCGGCGCGGCCGGCGCGGGGGAGGGTGCTCGGACATCGGCAGCTCACGGTCGGTCATGATCGGTCGGGGCCCGTGAGTCTACGCAGCGGCAGACCGGCGCGGTAGGGGGCGTCTTCCGTGGTCAGCCGCCCGCCCGCCGCATCAGCAGGTCGCGCAGCTGGCGGGCGTGGCGGCGGGAGACGGCGAGTTCGGCGGTGCCGACGCGGACGGAGGTGGCGCCGCCGTCGAGGCGGAGTTCGTCGATGCGGCCGAGGGCGACGAGGTGGCTGCGGTGGATGCGGACGAAGCCGCGGGCGGCCCAGCGCTCCTCCAGCGTGGAGAGCGGGATGCGGACGAGGTGGCTGCCCTGGTCGGTGTGCAGGCGGGCGTAGTCGCCGTGCGCCTCGACGTACGCGATGTCGTCGACGGACACGAAGCGGGTGACGCCGCCGAGTTCGACCGGGATCTGCTCGGGCGCGGGCGCCTTCTGGGCGGCGGACGAGGCGTGGACGAGCTCGTGGACACGGCGCACGGCCTCCGCGAGCCGTTCCCGGCGCACCGGCTTGAGCACGTAGTCGACGGCCTCCAGGTCGAACGCCTGGACGGCGAAGCCCTCGTGGGCGGTGACGAAGACGATGAGCGGCGGCCGGGCGAAGCGGCCGAGCAGCCGGGCCAGGTCGAGCCCGCTGAGCCCGGGCATGTGGATGTCGAGGAAGACGACGTCGATGCCGTCGCCGTCGTCGCGGTCCGGTCCGGCGTCGAGGGCCCGGCCGATGCGGCGCAGCGCCTCGGTGGCGTCGGCGGCGCCCTCGGCGGCGCGCACGCGCGGGTCGGCCCGCAGGAGGTAGAGGAGTTCACCGAGGGCCGGCGCTTCGTCGTCGACGGCCAGTACGCGCAGCATGCCCGGGAGTCTACGCGGGCGGCCGTTCCTGGAAACGGGGCTATTTCAGCAGCTTGGACAGGCGCCGGTCGGCGAGCGGCTTCCCGCCGGTCTGGCAGGTGGGGCAGTACTGGAGCGAGGAGTCGCTGAACGAGACCTCGCGGATGGTGTCCCCGCACACCGGACAGGCCTCGCCGGTGCGGCCGTGGACGCGCAGTCCGCTCTTCTTCTCGGCCTTGAGCCGGCCGGCGGCGAGCCCGTGGGAGCGGTCGACGGCCTCGGCGAGGGTGGTGCGCATCGCCTCGTAGAGGCCGGCGGTCTCCTCGGCGGTCAGGTTCTGGGTGGGCTTGAACGGGGACATCCTCGCCGCGTGCAGGATCTCGTCGCTGTACGCGTTGCCGATGCCCGCGATGAGGCTCTGGTCGCGCAGCGCGCCCTTGATCTGGCGCCGTTCGCCCGCCAGGAGAGCGGTGAAGGCGGCGAGGTCGAAGTCCTCGGCGAGCGGATCGGGGCCGAGGCGGGCGATGCCGGGCACGTCGGCGGGGTCGCGGACCACGTACACCGCGAGCCGTTTGGTGGTGCCCGCCTCGGTGAGGTCGAAGCCGTCACCGCCGGTCAGCGCGACGCGCAGCGCCAGCGGGCCCTTTCCCGGTTTCGGCGGCCCGGACGGCAGCACGTCCTTCCACTGCAGCCACCCGGCCCGGGCGAGGTGCGTGACCAGGCGCAGCTCCCCCGGTCCGCCCCCGGCGGCTCCCTCCGTGGCGATGTCGAGGAACTTGCCGTGCCGGGCGACGCCGGTGACCCGCGCCCCGTGGAGCGCGGTGACCGGCGGGTCGTACGTCTTGAGCACGCTGATCGCGACGGGCAGGACGCGGGCGATCTCCTTGCCCACGAGGTGCTCGTCGAGGAACTCGCGGAGGGCTTCGACCTCGGGCAGCTCGGGCATGCCCCCACCCTGCCGTACGGGCGGGGCGGGCGCCCGTCGGAGCCGCGGCCCGTGCGCGGATCCGGGCCCCGCCCGGTCACTCCTCGGGCTGCTCGATGACGAACTCGCACCATACGCACTTGCCGCTGCCGCGCGGTTCGACGCCCCATGCGTCGGAGATGCTGTCGACGAGCAGCAGCCCGCGGCCGGAGACGCCCGAGTCGCCGGCCTCGCGGCGCCGCGGCAGGGCGCTGGAGCGGTCCTCGACCTCGACGCGCAGCCGGCGTTCGGGGGCGGGCAGCATCCGCAGGGTGACGATGGCGCCGCCGTCGGTGTGCATGAGCGCGTTGGTCGTCAGCTCGTCGGCGACGAGTTCGATCTCGAAGGAGCGGCCGGCCCCGCCCCAGGCGCGCACGGCGGCGCGGATCATGTGGCGGGCGGAGCTGAGCGCCTCGGGGTCGTTCTGGCCGACGTGCTGCTGGAGCCGGCCGCCGGCCCGGTCCGGGTAGGCGCCCTCGCGGCGGAGCAGCAGGACGGCGACGTCGTCCTCGCCGCCGCGCTCGTCGACGACCTCACAGAGGTGGTCGGCGAGTTCGTCGAGGTCCCTGGGGCCGCGCTTGACCAGGGAGGAGAGCCACTGGAGGCCCTCGTCGAGGTCGGCGCCCGGCTTCTCGACCAGGCCGTCGGTGTAGAGCAGCAGGGTCTTGCCGGGGTCGAGTTCGAGGGTGGTGACGGGGTAGTCGAGGCGGCCGAACTCGGCGGAGAGCCCGAGCGGGAGTCCGCCCTCGACGGGGACGCGGTGCGCGGTGCCGTCGCCGTCCTGGACGAGCGGGTCGACGTGGCCGGCGCGGACGATCTGGACGAGTCCGGTTGCCGGGTCGGCCTCGGCGTACGTGCAGGTGGCGAAGCGGTCGGTGTCCAGCTCGTGGAGGAAGACGGAGGCCCGGGCCATCACGGCGGCCGGGGTGTGGCCCTCCGCCGCGTAGGCGCGCAGCACGATCCGCAGCTGGCCCATGACGGCGGCGGCGTGGGTGTCGTGGCCCTGGACGTCGCCGATGACGAGCGCGACCCGGCCTCCGCCGGCGCCTGCGGTCTGTGAGGTGCCCCCGGGCAGCGGGATGACGTCGAACCAGTCGCCGCCGATGTCCCGGCCGAAGCGGGCGGAGCGGTAGCGGACGGCTATCTGGGCGCCGGGCACCTCGGGGATCCGGCGCGGCAGCATCGCCTGCTGGAGGCCCTCGGCGAGGTCGTGCTCCTGCTCGTACAGCATGGCCCGCTGGAGGCTCTGGGCGATGGAGCTGCCGAGCGCGACGAGCAGGTTGCGCTCGTCGGCGCTGAAGCCGGTGCGGTCGCTGTAGAGCAGGCCGAGGGCGCCGATGGGGCGGGCCTGGGCGATGAGCGGGAGGTAGGCCGCGGAGGTGATGCCGAGGCCGCTGATGTGCGGCCAGAGGATCGGGTAGGAGGCGGCGAAGTCCTCGGGCGACTCGATGAAACGGGGGCGCAGGGTGCGGATGACCTCGCTCATCGGGTACGGCTCGTCCACCCGGGTGAACCGGGTGCCGGGCACGAACGCGCCTTCCCGTCCTTCGGCGACCAGGTGGATGCGGCCGGCCTCCATGAGACCCACGACGAGACTGGCGGCGCCGAAGTACTCCAGGCCCTGGGAGTCGCCGAGCAGGTCGATGATGTCCTGGACGGTGCGGGCGTGGGCGAGCGCGGCGGTGGTGCCCTCGACGACGCTGGTGCGCTGTCTGCGGCCCTCGTCGAGGCCGAGCCGGGCGGCGGACTCGGTGAGCTCGTCGGAGGCGTCGCGGATGATGCCGACGATACGGACCGGGCGGCCGGTGCCGTCGCGCCGGACCAGCCCCTGGGTGTGGGTCCAGCGCTGGGAACCGGCCCGGGTGCGGATCCGGAAGTAGGCGCCGTAGTGGTCGCTGCCGTCCTTGAGCGCCTGGGCCACCAGGGTGTCGAGCCGGCGGCCCTCGTCGGGCAGCACGCGGGAGCCGAGGGTGGCGGGGTGGCCGTCGTAGTCGCCGGGATCCATGTCGAAGACGTTCAGGGCGCCCTCGTCCATGGTCATCCGGCCGCTGACCAGGTCCCAGTCGAAGCTGCCCATCCGGAACTCCTGGCCGAACTCGTGCAGGAAGCAGCACGTCTGTCCCGCCGGTCCCGCCTCGCAGCGGCATCGCTCGGCCGCCTCCCCACCCGGTCTTCCCGCGCTCATGGGGCCACGCTAGGCGCAGGCCCGGCCGAGCGCACGACGTAGATCGGAACAGCTTCGCAACAACATTCGAGTGAAGGCTCGCACCGGGCCGGCCGGTCAGCCCTGGAAGGTGTCGGGCTGCTGCCGCGGTCCGGTGTCGGCCGGGAACAGGTCGTCGGAGGAGGGCGGCGGCTCGGGGATCGGGAGGTCACTCGGACCGTCCGGCACGTCCGGTACGGCGGGGAGGTCCGGGCCCACGGGCGCGTCGGGCCCGACGGGCGCGTTCGGGGTGTCCGGCGTGTTCGGCGTGTCCGGTGCCGGTACGGTCCTGCCGCCGTCCGGCGCCGGGCTGACGGGGTCGGGCGCGACCCGGTCCGGCGACGGTCCGGTCGGGGTGCCGGGGTGCGTGGGGTTCGTGGGGTTCGGCGGCTGCTGCGGGGCGGTGGGGCTGTCCGGCAGCGGCGCGGGCGGTGCGGTGACGATGTCGCAGGAGGCCGGGTCGCAGGGCGGGAGCACGTCGGGCCTGCGGTCCGCGTCGCCGTCGCTGCCGGTGCGCCGCTCGATCCAGGTGTTGTCGGCGGCGTTCACGATGACCAGGCTGGTGACGACGGTGCTGGTCGGGGTGACGCTGACGACCCGGTCGGGGCGGTAACCGGGCCAGGGCTGGCCCGTGTGGACGGCGCCCGGGGCGGCGGCCGGGGAGCGCAGCGGGTTGCCGCAGGCGCAGCGGACCCGCGGGGTGCCGTAGCGGTCGACGAGCACGGCGGTGCCGGCCTGGAGCACGGACTGGAAGGTGGTGACGTGGCCGCCCTGGTAGCCGTGGTTGGTGACCCGGGCGTCGGCGCGCAGGAGGACCGGGGTGAGGCCGCGCAGCCAGCCGGCGAGGTTGGCCTCGGGGATGCCCGCGGCCTCGGCGAAGGCGCGGCCGCGGGCGGGTTCGGCGGTGAGGAAGGCGATCTGCTGCTGGACGTTGCAGCTGGCGACGGAGCGGGTGCCGCCGTAGAGGCCCGGGGTGGCGCCGGTGAGCGCGCGGCCGGCCGGCGCGGGCCCGTCGACGCCGGTGGCGGGCGAGGCGCCAGTGCCGGCGGGGGCGCCCTCCTGCGCGGTGGAGGCGGTGAAGGGGGCGGGGCCCTGGCTGCCGGCCGGCTGGAGCAGCACCTCACGGGCGACGGCGGGGGCGGCTGACTGCTCCGCGCCCGGCTCGCCGGTGTCGCCGCGCAGGGAGCAGCCGGCGAGCAGCGCGGCCGAGGCCAGCGCGGCGAGGACGTACGGGACGGTGGGGGGCCGCGAGGGCCGTCGTCTGGTTGCGTCGCGCACGGGGTCTCCCACCTCGTCCTTGCCGTTGATCGTTCCTTCCTGTCTGCCGCAGGGCCCGGGATGCCGCAATCGGGGCGCGTCCATCCGGCCCCGGTCGCCCGGGGGACCGGCCGCGGATCACTCCGCACCCCAGCACTTGAACGCGTTCAAGGAAACCTCTACGCTCACCGGACGAAGGGTTGAACGTGTTCAACAGGGGGGTGCCGGTGCCATGTCCGTGCTCGTCGGACTGATCGTGATGCTGGGGATGTTCGCCGTGGTCCCGGTCGGGCTCCGGCTCCTGGACGACTCGCCGCCGGGCAGCCTGCGGCTGCTGGGCCGGCTCTGGCCGCTGCTCGCCGCTCCCGGCGCGGTCTCGCTCTGGCTCCCGCGCTCGCCGCTCGCCGCCGCTCTGGCGGGCGTCTACGCCCTGGGCACCCTGGCCCTCGCCCTGCACGCCCCGGCCCGCCTCGCCCGTACGCGGAGCCTGGCTCCCGCCGAGGTCGCCGCGCTCACCGCCCTCGCGACCCCGGCCGTCGCGGGCCTCGCGCTCGTCGCCGAGCGCGGCGGGCACGAGCTGTTCGGCTTCGAGCTCGGCATCCTGGCCCTGACCGTGCCCCACTTCCACTTCGCGGGCTTCGCCGCCGCGCTCGTCGCGGGACTGGTCTGCCGTGCGACGGACAGCCGGGCGACCCGCTTCGCGGCGCTGAGCGTGCCGCTCGGCACCCTGCTCGTGCTGCTCGGCTACTTCGTCGACGACTGGGCCGAGCTGGCCGGCGCCCTCGTCCTGACCGCGGGCATGTGGGCCGTCGCCCTCGCCACCTGGCGCGAGCTGCGGCCCGCCTCCCCCGATCCGGTGACCCGGGCGCTGCTCGGGGTCTCGGCCGCGGTCCTGGTGGCGACGATGCTGCTCGCGCTGAGCTGGGCGCTCGGCGAGGCGACCGGGATCCCGCACCCGAGCCTGAGCTGGATGGCCGCGACGCACGGCCTCGGCAACGCGCTCGGCTTCGCGGTCTGCTCGCTGCTCGCCTGGCGCCGCCTCGGCCGAACCCGTACCGCCGCCCCGGCAGGTGACCCGGCCGGCCGTCCCCGAACGACCGCGCCGGCCGGCAATCCGGCCGCCCGTCGCCGTACCGCCACCAGCGTCGCCGCCACCACCGTCACCCTCACCACCGCCACCGCCACCGCCCTCACCGTCCCCGCCCGCCGAACGGAGTCCCCGGCATGACCCGCCTGATCCGCAGCCTCTCCGACCACGCCACCACCGGGCCGAACTACGCGGAGGTCGGCGCCACCCGCACCGGCCCGCTGCCTGCTGCCGGCTACCACCACCTGCACCACACCGTCCGGGTCGGCCGGGGCCGGGCCGCCTACCTGGCCGCGGGCGAGGCCGTGACCACCTGGGCCATGCACCGGGCGACCGGCGCCCGGGTGACGAGCGCGGCCGGCCGCGCCGAGCCGGGAGTGACCCTGGAGGTGTCGCTGGGCTTCGGCCCGGTCCGGTTCACCGCGCCGTGCCAGGTGATATGGACGACGTACACCGCGTCGGAGACCGGCTTCGCGTACGGCACGCGGACCGGGCACCCGGAGTGCGGCGAGGAGTCCTTCGTGGTCGACCTGCGCGAGGACGGCTCGGTGTGGTTCACGGTGACCGCGTTCAGCCGGGCCGCCGCCTGGTACACCCGGCTCGGCGGCCCGGTCGTACGGCGGCTGCAGCACGCGTACGCCCGCATACTCGGCCGGACCCTCGCCGATCTGGTCGCGCGCCGGGCCGCCGGTCCCGCCGAGGCGCTCCCCGGGGACCGATCGGAGCTACGCTCTTTCTGTACTCACCCGTGCTCCTCGAAGGAGGCGGCCATGAGCCAGTACGACGAGTACACCAACCCCTCACAGGCCGAGGGCGAGCGCCTCGACGAGGACATGGACGCGACGCAGAAGGCGCACGTCCACGCCGAGGTCACCCGCACCACTCCCTCCCAGGCCGAGGGCGAGCGGACGGCGGACGACGACGACCGGAAGCGCTGACCGGCCGCGCTGACCGCGGGCGATGGACTGGTTCACGGCCCCCGACTACTGGCTGACCCGGATCGTCTTCCAGCGGGGGCTCGCCGGGCTCTACCTCGTCGCGTTCCTGTCGGCGGCGCTCCAGTTCCGGGCGCTGATCGGCGAGCGCGGGATGCTGCCCGTGCCGGAGTTCGTGCTCCGGGTCCCGGCCCGCCGGGCGCCCAGCCTGTTCCAGTGGCGCTACTCCGACCGGCTCTTCGCGACCGTCGCCTGGGGCGGCGCCGCCCTGGCCCTCGCCCTGGTGGCGGGCGCGGGCGACGCGGTGCCGCTCCCCGTGTCTATGCTGCTGTGGCTGCTGGCCTGGGCGCTGTACCTGTCGATCGTGAACGTGGGGCAGACCTGGTACTCCTTCGGCTGGGAGTCACTGCTCCTGGAGACCGGCTTCCTCGCCGTGCTGCTCGGCAACGACGACACCGGCCCGCCGATCATCGTCCTGTTCCTGCTGCGCTGGCTGCTGTTCCGGGTCGAGTTCGGCGCCGGGCTGATCAAGATCCGCGGGGACCCCTGCTGGCGGGACCTGACCTGCCTCTACCACCACCACGAGACCCAGCCGATGCCCGGCCCGCTGAGCTGGTTCTTCCACCATCTCCCCCGGCCGCTGCACAAGGTCGAGTGCGCCGCCAACCACGTCGTGCAGCTGGGCGTGCCGGTGCTCCTGTTCACGCCGCAGCCGGTCGCGACGGTCGCGGCCGGACTGATGATCGCGACCCAGCTGTGGCTGGTGCTCTCCGGGAACTTCGCCTGGCTGAACTGGCTGACCATCGTCCTCGCCCTGTCCGCCCTGGACGGCTCGCTCGTCTCGGGTCACGACCACCCGCAGCCCGAGGCGCCGCTCTGGTACGTGGTCGTGGTGTGCGCGGCGGCGGCCCTGATCCTCGTCCAGAGCCGGCACCCGGTGCGCAACCTGATCTCCCGGCGCCAGGCGATGAACCGGTCCTTCGACCCGCTGCACCTGGTCAACACGTACGGGGCCTTCGGCACGGTCGGCCGGGTGCGCGACGAGATCGCGGTCGAGGGCACGGACGACCCGGCGCCGCACGCGGGCACGGTGTGGCGGGAGTACGGCTTCAAGGGCAAGCCGGGCGACCCGCGCCGGCTGCCGCGCCAGTTCGCCCCGTACCATCTGCGGCTCGACTGGCTGATGTGGTTCGCGGCGCTCTCCCCCGGCTACGCCCGCGACTGGTTCGGGCCGTTCGTGGAGCGGCTGCTCGCCGGCGACCGCGACACCCTGCGGCTGCTGCGCCACAACCCGTTCCCGGACGCGCCGCCGACCCATGTGCGGGCGCGGCTCTACCGCTACCGGTACACGACGTGGCGGGAGCTGCGGGAGACCGGGGCGTGGTGGCACCGCACGCTGCAGCGGGAGTACATGCCTCCGGTACGGCTGCGCGAGCCGGCCGAGCGGGACTGAGGCCGCCCCGGGAGGTGCCCCCGCTCCGGACACGGCCGTGCCCCCGGCGACATACCCGTGCCCCCGGCCGAGGGGGCTCGGCCGGGGGCACGGGGCGAAGCGTCGTTGCGGTTCAGTCGATGCCGGGCAGGATGTGCGGCTCGGCGAGGTCGTCCTCGTAACCGGCGAGGCGGATCGGGGCCGAGCGGGCCCACACTTCGAGGCTGCCCAGCTCTCCGGGCCGGCGCTTCCGCTCGGTCGGTTCGGCCGGGCGCTGTTCCTGCTGCGTCAGTTCTGATGTCACCGCGCACTCCTTCGTGTCGCGTGTCGATGGGGACTTGAGGCCGTTCGGTCGCGGTTGCGCCGTTCTTTCGGGCGGGACCGCGGCCTTGGTGGCAGGCCAGTCCCCCGGCCGGCCGTGGAGGTTCGGTGAAACCTCGGATGGCCGACCGTGGACATCAGACTAACCAGATGAGCGCCTCAGCGCTCTATGGGGCGCGAAAGTGTGACGCGATCGAGTGACAGTGGCCCGTTTACCGGGCCTCACCAGCGAAAACGCTCGATCATCGATCAGAATCGGGTCACCACTTGCCGGGGCTGTAGTCCTTCAGGAACACGCCGTAGACGTCGTCGCCCTGCTCGCCGCGGACGATCGGGTCGTAGACCCGGGCGGCGCCGTCGACCAGGTCGAGCGGGGCGTGGAAGCCCTCCTCGGCGAGCCGCAGCTTGTCGAAGTGCGGACGCTCGTCGGTGATCCAGCCGGTGTCGACCGAGGTCATGAGGATGCCGTCGGCGTCGAACATCTCCTGGGCGCTGGTCCGGGTCACCATGTTCATGGCGGCCTTGGCGGCGTTGGTGTTGGGGTGACCGGCACCCTTGTAGCCGCGGCCGAAGACGCCCTCCATGGCGGAGACGTTGACGACGTACGCCCGCTTGCTGGCGGCCTTCGCGGCGGCCTCGGCCATGACCGGACGCAGCTTGCTGATCAGGATGAACGGCGAGGTGTAGTTGCACAGCTGGGTCTCGAGCAGCTCCACCGGGGAGATCTGGTCGATGGTCTGCACCCAGGTGTTGGACTCCACGACGTCCGGGACCAGGCCGCCGGCGTCGATGGCGGTGCCGGCGTGGTGCCGCTCGATGCTGGCGTTGCCGGCGACGAGGGCGAGGTCGGCGACCTTCTGCGCGTCGAGGCCGCTGACGCCGACGGGCAGCGCGGCCAGGCCGTCGACCGCACCGGAGTTGAAGGCGCCGATGACGTGGTGCGCGGGCAGTTCGCCGGCGGGCAGCGGCGCGCTCTCGCCCTCGACCAGGGCGGCGTACGCGGAGGGCAGCCGGCGCACGGTCTGGGTGGCGTTGTTGACCAGGATGTCGAGCGGGCCGGCGTCGGCGACCTGGTCGGCGAGGGCCACGGCCTGCGCCGGGTCGCGCAGGTCGATGCCGACGACCTCCAGGCGGTGCATCCAGTCCACGGAGTCCTCCATCGCCTTGAAGCGGCGGATGGCGTCCTTGGGGAAGCGGGTGGTGACGGTGGTGTGGGCGCCGTCGCGCAGCAGCCGCAGCGCGATGTACATGCCGATCTTGGCGCGGCCGCCGGTGAGCAGCGCGCGCTTGCCGGTCAGGTCGGCGCGGGCGTCGCGCTTGTCCCGGTTGAGGCGGGCGCAGTCCGGGCAGAGCTGGTGGTAGAAGTAGTCGACCTCGACGTAGCGGGTCTTGCAGGTGTAGCAGGAGCGCGGGCGCTGGAGTATGCCGGCGATCCTGCCCTCCTCGGTGATCGACGACGGCAGGATGCCCTCGGTCTCGTCGTCGATGCGCTGGGCGGAGCCGGTCGCGGTGGCCTCGGTGACCGCCTTGTCGTGGGCGGTCTTGGCGGCCCGGCGCTCCTGGCGGCGGCGCTGCTTCACGGTCCGGTAGATGCCGGCGGTGGCACGGCGGACGGTGATGGCGTCCGGGTGGTCGACGTCCAGCTGGTCGAGCTCGTCGAGCACGCTCAGGCAGACGGCCAGGCGCTCGGGGTCGATTCCCGGCCCGTACTCCTGGGACCCGTTCTCCTGGGACTGGGTCTCTTCGGTCACCGTCATGGCCTTCGTCGTTCCTCGATCGCTCGCGCCTGCAGTACTTCCGGCATTTCCAGCACTTACAAAGACGCAACTTTACGGAGCCGGGGGCCGCCGCTCCAAACCCGTACGGGGAGGGTGTTCGAACACACAGTCGCCGCAGACGCCGCCGGACGGGACGCGGTAGTAGAGGCAGCAGCTGGTACGGCGCAGGGCGGGGCCGCGGAGGGTGCCGACCAGGTCGGGGTGGTCGAGGAGGCCCCGGACCAGGGCGGCGGCGCGTGCGGCCGCGTCGGGACGGTCGTGGGCACGGGCCCAGCGGAGGAGTTCGCGCAGCGCGCCGGCGAGCGCGGAGCCGGCGTTGCCCCAGAGCAGGCGCGGGGAGATCCGGCCGTCACGGGCGAAGGCGGCGTGCAGCGGAACGAGGTGGGCCTCGTGGACGGCGGCGCGCAGCTCGGCGACGGTCGCGGGGCGGGTGGCCGTGCCGGACCACCAGAGGTCGTCGGGCGAGGCGAGGGCGCCGTCCCAGTGCAGCGCGTCGGGCGCGAGGTCGGGGAAGCGGCCGTGCAGGGCGGCCGGGCCGAGGGCGGTGGACCAGAGGCGGGCGGCGAGGCCGAGCTGGGCGACGGAGGCGGCGACCCGGCGCTCGGTGACCCCGAGGCGGGCGGCGACGGTGTCGACGCGCGCGGTGAGCGGGGAGTCGTCGTGTCCGGCGTACAGCTCGGCGAGCGGGCGGTGGGCGGCGGGGGCCGGCCGGGCGGGCGGGGTGGTGCGCAGCGCGAAGAAGCCGCCGAGCCGTGCGCTGTGATCGAGTCCGTCGACATCCACCCGGGCATCTTTCCACCCCTTGAGATGAAATCGATCATGTCCGGCCACTTCTGGTCATCTATTGGTCAAGTAGAGATCAAGGGGGTCTCAAGAGAGCAGGTCGGCCGCGACTCTCAGCGCATGTCTGTCACGACTCCCACCTCTCCCACCCCCGCGAAGACCGGCCGTCGCGGGGTGCTCTCGCTCGCCCGGCATCCCGAGGACGCCCGGCTCGTGATGGAGAACCTGCGCCACGATCAGCTTCTCGCCATGCAGAACCAGC
>NZ_JBSGIW010000120.1:0-18378 GCF_053605265.1 Streptomyces sp. NPDC003943
GGCGCTGGGCCGGGGCGCTGTACGCGGCGGGCCCCTTTGGGTTCGGCCGTTCGCCCCCGCTCCCGGCGTTGCTGCTGTGGGCCCGACCAGGTCGGGCACGGAGCTCCTCCGCGTTTCGGGTGCCGTTCAGGCCGTTCGGACGGTTCAGACCGTGTCGACGAGCTCCGGCTGCCCCTTGGCCTTCTGGACGCGGTCCTTGACCAGGCCGATCGCGAGCACCAGCGCCGCCACGAGCAGCGACAGCACGACCTGCTCACGGTTGCTGCCGCCGTCGTAGACCATGTAGCCGAGGACGAAGACGATCATCGCGGCCGTGGCCCAGGTCAGGTACGGGAAGAGCCACATCCGCACGACCAGCTTCTCGGGCGTCTCGCGCAGGATGATCCCGCGCATCTTCAGCTGGGTCAGGCAGATGACCAGCCAGACGAAGAGGGCGACGGCGCCGGAGGAGTTGAGCAGGAAGGCGAAGACGGTGTCGGGCCACTTGTAGTTGAAGAAGACCGCGACGAACCCGAAGACCACGGAGGCGAGGATGGCCGCCGTCGGGACACCGCGCTTGTTGGTGCGGGCGAACGCCTTGGGCGCGTCGCCGCGCTGGCCGAGCGAGAAGGCCATGCGGGAGGCGGTGTAGAGGCCCGAGTTCAGGCAGGACAGGACGGCGGTCAGGACGATCACGTTCATGATCTGACCGGCGGCCGGGATGCCGATGGAGTCGAGGGCGGCGACGTACGAGCCCTTGTCGACGATCGACTTGTCGTGCCACGGCAGCAGGGTGAGGACGATGAAGATCGAGCCCAGGTAGAAGACGCCGATCCGCCAGATCACGCTGTTGGTCGCCTTGGTGACGGCCTTCTGCGGGTCCTCGGACTCGCCGGCGGCCAGGGTGACGATCTCGCTGCCCATGAAGGAGAAGACGACCATCAGGACGCCGGTGAGCACCGCGCCGGCGCCCATCGGGAAGAAGCCCCCGCTGTCGGTGAGGTGCGCGAAGCCCGCGCCCGGGTTCTTCGAGCCGGGCAGCACGCCGAACACGGCGAGCATGCCGATCACGACGAAGGCGCCGATGGCGACGACCTTGATGCCCGCGAACCAGAACTCGAACTCGCCGTACGAGGAGACCGAGGCCAGGTTGGTCGCGGTGAGCACCACCATCACGATGAGCGCCCAGCCCCACTGCGGGACGGCCGGGATCCAGCCCTCGAGGATCTTGGCGCCGGCGGTCGCCTCGACGGCGAGCACGACCACCCAGAAGAACCAGTACAGCCAGCCGATGGTGAAGCCGGCCCAGCGGCCGAGCGCCCGGTCGGCGTAGGCGGAGAAGGAGCCGGAGGACGGGCGGGCCGCGGCCATCTCGCCGAGCATCCGCATCACGAACACGACCATCGCGCCGACGAGCGCGTAGGACAGCAGGATGGCGGGGCCGGCCGCGGCGATGCCGGAGCCGGAGCCGACGAAGAGTCCGGCGCCGATCACGCCGCCGATGGCGATCATCGACAGGTGGCGGTTCTTGAGACCGGCCTTGAGACCGTTCGAGCCGTCGGACTGCTGCGCGTCACCGGTGGTTCCGGTGCCGCCGCCTTCCTTCGTCAGGGTCGGCTGCGTGTTCATGAACGCTTCCTTCTGGTGTGGGGGCGCTCGGGTCGCGAGCTGCGGATATGAAACCTGGCGACCGGTGAGTACGGAAGAGTTGATTCCGGATCGTGACTCAGGTCACATTCACGGCATAAGGCCCAGAAGTGAACGAACCCGACGGGAGCAAGGCCCCGACCCCGCTGACCGATACCCCGTCCCCGACGTGCCACACTCGGAACATGCGCGTCTACCTCGGTTCCGACCACGCCGGCTACGAACTCAAGAACCACCTCGTCGAGTGGCTCACGGCCCACGGCTACGAGCCCGTCGACTGCGGTCCCCACATCTACGACGCCCAGGACGACTACCCGCCGTTCTGCCTGCGCGCCGCGGAGAAGACCGCCGCCGACCCGGAGGCCCTCGGCATCGTGATCGGCGGCTCCGGCAACGGCGAGCAGATCGCCGCGAACAAGGTCAAGGGGGTGCGCGCCGCCCTCGCCTGGAGCGAGCAGACCGCCGCCCTCGGCCGCGAGCACAACAACGCCAACGTCGTCGCCGTCGGCGCCCGCATGCACAGCCAGGACGAGGCCACCAGCTTCGTCGAGGTCTTCCTCAAGACCCCGTACTCCGGCGACGCGCGCCACACCCGCCGCATCGACATGCTCGCGACGTACGAGACCACCGGCGAGCTCCCGGCCATCCCGGCCCACCACCCGCAGGAGCCCACCGCCTGATGCCCGAAGGGCACACCATCCACCGGCTGGCCGCCGACTACCGGGAACGGTTCGGCGGCCGGCCTGTGCGCGTCTCCAGCCCCCAGGGCAAGTTCGCCGACTCGGCCGCACTGCTCGACGGCACGGTCCTCGCCCGCACCGAGGCCCACGGCAAGCACCTCTTCCTGGGTTTCCCCGGCGACGAGTGGGTCCACATCCACCTCGGCCTCTTCGGCAAGGTCAACTTCGGCGACGCCCCCGCCCCGCCGCCCACCGACACGGTCCGGCTGCGGCTCGCCGACCCCGACTCGTACGTCGACCTGCGCGGCCCCACCACCTGCGCGCTCATCACCGACGGCGAGAAGCAGGCGGTACACGCCCGCCTCGGCCCCGACCCGCTGCGCGAGGACGGCGTCCACGCCGATCCCGCCCGCGCGTGGCAGCGCGTCTCCCGGTCCCGTACGACGATCGCGGCGCTCCTCATGGACCAGAAGATCGTCGCGGGCGTCGGCAACGTCTACCGCGCCGAGGTCCTCTTCCGGCACGGCATCGACCCGTACCGCGCCGGCAAGGACCTGACCGCGGGGGAGTGGGACGCGATCTGGGCCGACCTGGTGATGCTCATGCGCGAGGGCGTCCGCCTGAACCGCATCGACACCGTCCGCCCCGAACACACCCCCGAGGCCATGGGCCGTCCGCCCCGCGTCGACGACCACGGCGGCGAGGTGTACGTCTACCGCCGCGCCCACCAGCCCTGCCACATCTGCGGCACGGAGATCCGCACGGCGGAACTGGCGGCGCGCAACCTGTTCTGGTGCCCGGGGTGCCAGCCTCCGGGTCGCTAGAAGCCGTGCGGCAGCCACGGCGCCACGGGTGACCCGAAGGCCACCGACGCCTCCGTCAACGCGCCTGCGCGAAGCTCGCGCACGCGGCCCGCCGACGCCAGCGACACCAGCGACACGCCCCCCAGATACGCCGCCCCCAACTCCCGTACGGACAGGGCCACATCCGCCGCGTCGTCCGTCCGCGCGCACACCGCGCCCTTCGCGTTCCCGGTCAGCCGCCAACGCCCCGCGTTCCACGGGCAGAACGCGTCCTCGACCTCGAAGACCACGTCCACCGGCGCCTGGTACGCGCGCGCCCGGAGCGCCGCGCCCACGTCCACCAGCCGCACGAAGAGTCCCTCCCGCAGCGTCGGCTCGCAGCGCCGGACGTCCGTCACCAGATGCTGCCAGGCGTCGTCGACCGGCCGGCCGTGGACGTGCACCCGCGAGGTCAGGTCCACCGAACACAGGTACCGCCACAGCGCTGCCTCCGTGACCGGGTCGAGCCCCGCGAGGTCGTGCACCGTGACCGACCCGTCGACGCCCGCCCGGGACCACTGCGGCTTGATCGCGTAGTGGGCGTACCCGACCACCTCGCCGTCCCGCTCCGCGAGCACGCACAGCCGCGGCGAGGCGCCCTCCCGCCTGTCCGGAGGGTCGAGCAGCGCCTTCCGCTCCCAGCCGGGCCGCCGGGCCAGCATCCCGGGCCGGGCGGCGACCAGCCTCGCGTACACCGCCTCGGTCGCCGCCAGCGACTCCTCCGGGGCCGTCACCCGCAGCGTCACCCCGTCCGTGCCCGGCGGCACCGCCAGCCGCACCCGGGTCGTGTCGATCGTCGCCCGCGTCGCGAACGTGGCCGCGGCGTAGCCGAACCGCCCGTAGATCTCCGCCTCCGAGGCCGTGAGCACCGCGAGCGGCTCGCCCCAGGCCCGTACGTCCGCCAGCTGGCGCCGCATCATCGAGGTGAGGATCCCGCGCCGCCGGTGCGTGCCGGCCACGCTCACCATCGTCACCCCGGCCGCCGGGACCGACGCCCCGCCCGGCACGGTGAGCCGGAAGGTGAACGCGCCCGCCGTACCGACGCACCGGTCCCCGTCCCACGCGCCGATGAACCGCTCGGGCTCGGTCAGCTCCCGCAGGAGCGCGCGCTCCTCGTCCGACTCCGGAACCCCGCCGAAGGCGAGCTCCAGAACCGCGAACCAGTTGTCCCACTCGGCAGGGTCGAGCACCCGCAGTTCGGTCGTCATATGCCACCGATACCAGCGCCCTCAGGCCCGGCGCGAGCCGATTTCGCACGCGTTGTCTCAAGGGTCCCCCTGCACGAGCTCCGATCGGATGGATAGGGTCCAGGCCAATGGGACGTCGCGGAGCGGTGCACACGAACGCGGCCCGGATGCGCAGGAGCGCAGCCCGGGCCCGCATCGGGCTGCGCCGCAGCGCGGTCGACTACTTCCGCGGCGACGGCTCCGACTGGGTCGCGCTCGCGGGACTCCTGCTCACGGTCCCGGCCATCGTCGCCGGCAGCCTGCTCAACCCGGTGTGGTGCTCGCCGGTCGCCCTCGTCCTGCCGATCGTGGCCGGCGGGCTCGTGCTGCGCCCCGCCAGCCTGCTCGGCCTGTACGCGGCGGCCGCGGGCGGGCTCATCGTAGAGTCCGTCGTGCTCGGCCCGTACACCCAGGGACCGGCCCGGGTCACTCCCGGCACCGTCCTCGTGGTCGCCGCGTGCGGCTTCTTCGGGCTGCTCATCGCGCAGTTCCGGGCCCGCGTCGGCGTGCCCTGGCGGCGCGGCGGCACGATGCTCTTCGACCTGCGCGAACGCATCCGGGTGCAGAGCGCGCTGCCTCGCCTGCCCGGTGGCTGGCACCGTGAGATGGCGCTGCGCCCGGCCGGCGGCCAGTCCTTCTCCGGCGACTTCGTCGTCGCCGCCCGCACCAACGCCGGCCGCACCCTCGAAGTCGTCCTCACCGACGTCTCCGGCAAGGGCATGGACGCCGGCTCGCGCGCCCTGCTGCTCTCCGGCGCCTTCGGCGGCCTCCTCGGCTCGCTGCCCCCGCACGGCTTCCTGCCCGCCGCCAACGGCTATCTGCTCCGCCAGGACTGGGACGAGGGCTTCGCCACCTCCGTCCACCTCGTCCTCGACCTCGAATCCGGCGACTACGAGCTCCTCTCCGCCGGCCACCTGCCCGCCCTCCAGCTCCACGCCGGCACCGGCCGCTGGGAGGAGAAGGCCGCCGAAGGCCCCCTCCTCGGCGTCTACGACGGCGCCGAGTTCCACCCGGTCAAGGGCTCCCTGCGCCCCGGCGACGTCCTCATGCTCTTCACCGACGGCCTCGTCGAGAGCGCCGAACGCGACCTCACCGAGGGCATCGACCGCCTCACCGGCGAGGCCGACCGCTATGTCGCCGCCGGCTTCGAGGGCGCCGCCTGGCACCTCATCGAAGCCTGCGCCAAGGACGTCAACGACGACCGCGCCCTGCTCCTCATCAGCCGCAAGGGATGACCGCCATGACCGGCCCCGCACCTCTCTCGCTCCCGGAGATCGAGGCGCTCGCCGTCGCCGCCCACGCCGGGCAGACCGACAAGGCCGGGCGGCCGTACGCCGAGCACCTGCGGGCCGTCGCCGAGGGCGTACGGGCGCGGGGCGGGAGTCCCGGGCAGATCGCGGCCGGGTGGCTGCACGACGCCGTCGAGGACCAGGCGCTGTCGGAGGAGTGGCTGGCGGGGGCGGCGCTGCCCGCCGAGGTGAAGGCCATGGTGCTCGCGCTCACCAAGCGCCCCGGCGAGGCGCCGGAGGACTACGCGCGGCGGATCCTCGCCACCCCGGGCGCCCTGCTGGTCAAGGAGGCCGATCTCGCGCACAACGCCGACCCGGAGCGGCTCGCGGTGCTCGATCCGGCGACCCGGGACCGGCTCACCGCCAAGTACGCCCGGGTCCGGGCCCTGCTCGGCCTCGAAGCTTCGCCCTGAGAGAAACGATCAAGACGAAATTCGTCATGTTGGCCGGAATCTTACGGCGACGATTCGTCACCCACCCTCACGGGGCAGGAAGTTGGTGGCACGATAGGTGCGGCGGGGGTGTTCTGTGGCGTGCGCTCCCGGGCGGCAAGGCGAAACCGACCGAGGGTGTGATCAGTTGTGGCCATCTCACTGTCCGTGGTGCTGCTGTTGGCGATCATCCTGGTGGTGTTGATCCGTGGCGGAAACCTCAAGGCCGGCCCGGCCGTCGTCGCGGTCCTCTTCGGTTTCTTCCTCGCGTCCACCGGCATGGCGCCCAACATCCAGAACTTCCTGGACTCGATAACGGCGTCGATCGCCTCCATCAAGTTCTGATCTCGACGGCCTGTGGCGCTACGCCGAGGCGATACGACGAAAGGCCCCGCGGACACGGTCCGCGGGGCCTTTCGCCATACCTGGAGCGGGCGACGGGAATCGAACCCGCGTAGCTAGTTTGGAAGACTAGGGCTCTACCATTGAGCTACGCCCGCAAGCACTGCGCCGCAGGCCATCACGGCCGCGGCACGGACGCCATCGTAGCGGGTCCGGGCGGGTCCCCGCACGCCCCTCGGAAAGAGGGGGCGTCGCACCGTCTCCGTCCATGTACCCTACGTGTCGCACCGACGGGGTGTGGCGCAGCTTGGTAGCGCGTCCGCTTTGGGAGCGGAAGGCCGTGGGTTCAAATCCCGCCACCCCGACCAGCCAAGATCACGTTGTGGGGCGCGAGCCGCTTGCGGTTACTATGCAAGCTGCGTGCCCGTGTGTCTCTCTGACCGGGCCGATCGGCCGGAACCGCCCCTGGCGGCGCCGCCGGAAACCAGGAATCAGCCACAAGGAGACCGAACCGTGAAGAGCGCCGTGGAGACCCTGAACCCGACCCGGGTTCGGCTCACTGTCGAGGTGCCCTTCGAGGAGCTCAAGGACAGCCTCGACGCGGCGTACAAGAAGATCAACCAGCAGGTCACGGTCAAGGGCTTCCGCAAGGGCAAGATCCCCGCGCGCGTCATCGACCAGCGCTTCGGCCGCGGTGCGGTGCTGGAGGAGGCCGTCAACGACGCCCTCCCGAAGCTCTACAACGCCGCGGTCAACGAGGCCGAGGTCAACCCGCTGGGCCAGCCCGAGGTCGACATCACGGAGCTGAAGGACGGCGAGCTGCTCTCCTTCACCGCCGAGGTCGACGTCCGCCCGGCCATCGAGATCCCGGACTACTCCGGCATCGAGGTCGAGGTCGACGCCATCGAGGTCACCGACGAGGACGTCGAGAAGTCCGTGGAGCAGCTGCGCGAGCGCTTCGCCTCCACGAACCCGGTCGAGCGCGCCGCCGCCGAGGGTGACGTCGTCACCATCGACCTCGAGGCCAAGGTCGAGGGCGAGGTCCTGCCCGACGGTGTCGCCGAGGGCGTCTCGTACACCATCGGCTCCGGCGAGCTGCTCGACGGCATCGACGCCGCCGTCACCGGCCTGGAGGCCGGCGGCGAGGCCACCTTCACCTCCGAGCTGAAGGGCGGCTCGGCCGCGGGCAAGGAGGCCGAGGTCACCGTCAAGGTCACCGCCGTCGCCGCCCGTGAGCTCCCCGAGCTGGACGACGAGTTCGCGCAGATGGCGTCGGAGTTCGACACCCTCGACGAGCTCAAGGCCGACAGCCGCAAGCGCCTCGAGAACATGAAGCAGTTCGACCAGGCCACCCAGGCCCAGGAGCGCGTCCTGGAGAAGTTCCTGGAGCTGGCGGAGATCCCCGTCCCCGAGAAGCTGCTCGAGGAGGAGATCAACACCCGCAAGCACAACCTGGAGCACCACCAGCTCGGCCAGATGGGCCTCGACCTCGCGAAGTACCTGGAGTTCCAGGGCAAGACCGAGGAGGAGTTCGACGCCGAGACGCGCGAGCAGGCCATCAAGGGCATCAAGACCCAGTTCCTCCTCGACGAGCTGGTCTCCCAGGAGAAGCTCAACGTCGAGCAGGACGAGCTCACCGAGCACCTGATGCGCCGTGCCGCCTCCTCCGGCATGTCCCCCGACCAGTTCGCCCAGGCCGTCGTCCAGGGCGGCCAGGTGCCGATGCTCGTCGGCGAGGTCGCCCGCGGCAAGGCCCTCGCGGTCGTCGTCGAGGCCGCCAAGGTCGTCGACACCAACGGTGAGGTCGTGGACCTGTCCGACGAGGACGAGGAGCAGGCCACCGAGACGGTCGAGGCCGTCACCGGCGACGCCGAGGTCTCCGAGGACAAGTAAGGCCCGTCGGGCGGCCCAGGCCGCCCGGTGAAGCCCGCTGATCCCGCACCACGGGCCCGGACGCACAGCTGTGCGTCCGGGCCCGTGGACGTAGTTCGAGCCCTTTATGCGCCCCCAACTACCTTGCGCTCCCAGCGAACAGTTCGGGAACCGGGATGGCGCCCGCCTACCAGCGCGTTAGGGTCCATGGATACGGGGGCACTGCCCTCAGAACGAGACGCGAGACGGCACGGGGCCGTCGGAGACGAGCAGGTGGATACGTGACGAATCTGAAGCCTTACGCCGCGGGTGAGCCGTCCATCGGTGGTGGCCTCGGCGACCATGTCTACAACCGGCTGCTCGGCGAGCGCATCATCTTCCTCGGCCAGCAGGTCGACGACGACATCGCCAACAAGATCACCGCGCAGATGCTCCTCCTGGCCGCCGACCCGGAGAAGGACATCTACCTCTACATCAACAGCCCCGGTGGCTCCGTGACGGCCGGCATGGCCGTCTACGACACCATGCAGTACATCCCCAACGACGTCGTGACCATCGGTATGGGCATGGCCGCGTCCATGGGCCAGTTCCTGCTCACCGGCGGTACCGCCGGCAAGCGCTTCGCGCTGCCGAACACCGACATCCTGATGCACCAGGGCTCCGCCGGCATCGGCGGCACCGCCTCGGACATCAAGATCCAGGCCGACTACCTGCTCCGCACGAAGCAGCGCATGGCCGAGATCACCGCGGAGCACTCCGGTCAGACCGTCGAGCGGATCATCCGCGACGGCGACCGCGACCGCTGGTTCACCGCGGAGGAGGCCAAGGAGTACGGCCTCATCGACGACATCATCACCCACGCCGCGGGTGTCCCGGGCGGCGGCGGCACGGGCGCCTGAGCACCCGGCAGCCCGTTCCGACAGCCCCAGCCCTCCCACCCGCCCTCAGGATGGTGAACAGCCCCATGACCACCCCGAACTTCTCCGCGAGCGGCCTCTACACGGGCCCGCAGGTGGACAACCGCTATGTCGTCCCGCGCTTCGTCGAGCGCACCTCTCAGGGCATCCGCGAGTACGACCCGTACGCGAAGCTCTTCGAGGAGCGCGTGATCTTCCTCGGCGTGCAGATCGACGACGCCTCCGCCAACGACGTCATGGCGCAGCTGCTCTGCCTGGAGTCGATGGACCCGGACCGCGACATCTCGATCTACATCAACAGCCCCGGTGGCTCCTTCACCGCGCTGACCGCCATCTACGACACGATGCAGTTCGTGAAGCCGGACATCCAGACGGTCTGCATGGGCCAGGCGGCCTCCGCCGCGGCCATCCTGCTGGCCGCCGGCACCCCCGGCAAGCGCATGGCGCTGCCGAACGCCCGCGTGCTGATCCACCAGCCGTCCGGTGGCACCGGCCGTGAGCAGCTCTCCGACCTGGAGATCGCGGCCCGCGAGATCCTGCGCATGCGCAGCCAGCTGGAGGAGATGCTGGCCAAGCACTCCACCACTCCGATCGAGAAGATCCGCGACGACATCGAGCGCGACAAGATCCTGACCGCCGAGGACGCCCTCGCGTACGGCCTGATCGACCAGATCATCTCGACCCGCAAGAGCACGGCCGCCTCGGCAGTCTGACGCTCGACGTTCCCGTGGCGCGGGAGGCAGGACGGGCGGCATGGCCGAATTCCGACCATGCCAACCGCGCCAAGGGGGGCCCGAACGGGGGGCCCGGCAAGGTACCGTCGAATATGAGGCACCAGGAGTCGCTGAACCAAGCGCTCCCAGGCGAAGGGGAAGCACCTCGTGGCACGCATCGGTGATGGCGGCGATCTGCTCAAGTGCTCGTTCTGCGGAAAGAGCCAGAAGCAGGTGAAGAAGCTCATCGCAGGACCCGGTGTGTACATCTGCGACGAGTGCATCGACCTCTGCAACGAGATCATCGAGGAAGAACTCGCGGAGACGAGCGAGGTGCGGTGGGAGGAACTCCCGAAGCCCCGCGAGATCTACGAGTTCCTCGAGGGGTACGTCGTCGGGCAGGAGCCCGCGAAGAAGGCCCTCTCGGTCGCGGTCTACAACCACTACAAGCGCGTCCAGGCCGGCGAGAACGGCGGCGCGCAGGGCCGGGACGACGCCATCGAGCTGGCGAAGTCCAACATCCTGCTGCTCGGCCCGACCGGCTCCGGCAAGACGCTCCTGGCACAGACCCTGGCCCGGATGCTGAACGTTCCGTTCGCGATCGCCGACGCCACCGCGCTGACGGAGGCCGGCTATGTCGGCGAGGACGTCGAGAACATCCTGCTCAAGCTGATCCAGGCGGCCGACTACGACGTCAAGAAGGCCGAGACCGGGATCATCTACATCGACGAGATCGACAAGGTCGCCCGTAAGAGCGAAAACCCGTCGATCACGCGGGACGTCTCCGGCGAGGGCGTGCAGCAGGCCCTGCTGAAGATCCTGGAGGGCACCACCGCCTCCGTGCCGCCGCAGGGCGGCCGGAAGCACCCGCACCAGGAGTTCATCCAGATCGACACGACGAACGTGCTCTTCATCGTGGGCGGCGCCTTCGCCGGCCTGGAGAAGATCATCGAGTCGCGGGCCGGCGCCAAGGGCATCGGCTTCGGGGCGACCATCCGCTCCAAGCGCGAGATCGAGGCGAGCGACCAGTTCCAGGAGGTCATGCCGGAGGACCTGGTGAAGTTCGGGATGATCCCCGAGTTCATCGGCCGTCTCCCCGTCATCACCTCGGTGCACAACCTGGACCGCGAGGCCCTGCTCAAGATCCTCGTCGAGCCGCGCAACGCGCTGGTCAAGCAGTACCAGCGCCTCTTCGAACTCGACGGCGTGGAGCTGGACTTCGACCGCCCCGCCCTGGAGGCCATCGCCGACCAGGCCATCCTCCGCGGCACCGGCGCGCGCGGCCTGCGCGCCATCATGGAGGAGGTCCTCCAGTCGGTGATGTACGAGGTCCCGTCCCGCAAGGACGTGGCCCGCGTGGTCATCACGGCGGACGTGGTCCGTGACAACGTGAACCCGACGCTGGTGCCGAGGATCGTGAAGCACGACGGCAGGCACGAGAAGAGCGCGTAGCCGCCCGACGTACGCGAAGGGGCGCCCCCGCCGAACGACTCGGCGGGGGCGCCCCTTTTGCCTGGCGGCGTGCCGCACAAATCAAGCCGTATCGGACAAAAGAACTTGCTGGAAATGTCTCGATCATGGTCGGCTTGCCTTCGACCAACTTGCCGGTTCCACCTGGATCCTGGGGAAACGGATGCTTCGAGCGAAGTTGCAGCGCATGATCGCCGCCCTGTGTGTAACCGGTGCCGCGACGGTCGTGCCCGTGGTGGCCGCCGCGCCTGCCCAGGACCCGCTGCTCGTGTCCAGCGGGGTCAAGCCCTATCAGGCGACCACGGCGTGCCGCCTGGCCTGAAAGGCGACGGTGACCCGCCCGCGTAGAGGGTGCGTGGTCCGGGAGGCGCCCGGCCGATCGGATCGGCCGGCCGGGCATCCTGCAGCAGGAGGTCCGATCAGGCCTTGACGCGAACTTCCTTGCGGAACTTGGCCGTGAGGGCTGCGGCGTCCTCGCCGGACATGCCCCTGCCCGAGAGCACCGAGGCCAGATCGACCGGGACGACCATGCCCACCGTGCTGTGGTCGGCCCACACGCAGAAGTTCATGGCGATCGCCGGGGTCTTCTCGGCCGGGTTGGCCGCGGTCTTGGCCTGCTGGCACTTGAGGACGGCGCCGTCGAGGTCCGCCGGCGTGTACGCCTGCGGGCTGCCCTCCAGGGTCGCCTTGTCGTCGCTGCTCTTGTCCTGCTCCGACTGGGTCTTGATGGCGGCGAAGACGGTGTCGACGACCTTCTCGGGGTCGTCGATCTGGCCGTAGAGTCCGTTGAACTGGATCAGCTTGCCGGCGAGCGGGTTGGCCTCGTCCTTGACCTGGTACTGGGCCCCGACCTCGGTGGCGTTCTTGACGCCGTCCTTCTCGGCCTCCTCCAGCGACTTCTTGTCGTTGGAGGGCTTGTCCTTGTCGGACTTCTTGTACTCGGTGAGCACGGTGGCCGGGGTGATCAGCTTGTGCGGGCCGTCGTCCGCCACGTTCGCGCCGCCACCGCCGCCGAACGCGTAGTACGCGCCGATCGCGAGACCGACGACCGCGGCCACGATGCCGATGGTCAGCGGCGCCTTGGACTTCTTCGGCGCGGGCGGCGGAGGCATGTAGCCGCCCGGACCCTGCGGCGCGCCGTACGGGGCCTGCGGCTGCTGCCCGTACGGGGCCTGCGGCGGCTGGCCGTACGGGTTCGGCGGCTGCTGCCCGTACCCCGGCTGGCCGCCGTACGGCTGCTGCGGCGGGACGCCCTGCGGGGCCTGCTGGGGGTAGCCGTAGCCGGGCTGCGGGGCCTGCGGCGGCTGACCGTACGGGGCCTGCGGCGGCTGGCCGTACGGACCGGGCTGGCCGGGCTGCTGCCCGTACGGGTTCGGCTGACCGCCGCCGTACGGCCCTGGCTGGTTGTAGCTCATCGACTGCTTCCCCTCACAAGATCCCTCACAGGATGTTTATGCGTAGCGAACATCCTGTCGGAAGCCTTGCCGCGCCGGGGCGGTGGGGGTCACACCGTTACGGAACAATCGCGTTTCAAGTCGGACGGGGGACACCCCTAAACTGGGCCCGTGACCGAGAACACTCAGCAGCAGACAGCAGCCACCACCGAATTGCCGACCCAGTACACGCCGGCCGAGGTAGAGGGGCCGCTGTACGAGCGCTGGGTAGAGCGCGGCTACTTCGAGGCGGACGAGAAGAGCGACAAGCCTCCGTACACCATCGTCATCCCGCCGCCGAACGTCACCGGCTCGCTCCACCTGGGCCACGCCTTCGAGCACACGCTCATCGACGCCCTCACCCGCCGCAAGCGGATGCAGGGTTACGAGACGCTGTGGCAGCCCGGCATGGACCACGCCGGCATCGCCACCCAGAACGTCGTCGAGCGCGAGCTGGCCAAGGAGGGCAAGTCCCGCCACGACCTGGGCCGCGAGGCGTTCGTCGAGCGCGTCTGGAAGTGGAAGGCCGAGTCCGGCGGACAGATCTCCGGCCAGATGCGCCGCCTCGGTGACGGCGTCGCCTGGTCGCGCGAGCGCTTCACCATGGACGAGGGCCTGTCGCAGGCCGTCCAGACCATCTTCAAGAAGCTCTACGACGACGAGCTGATCTACCGCGCCGAGCGCATCATCAACTGGTGCCCGCGCTGCCTCACCGCGATCTCCGACATCGAGGTCGAGTACCAGGACGACGACGGTGAGCTCGTCTCCATCCGGTACGGCGAAGGCGACGCGTCCATCGTCGTCGCGACGACCCGCGCCGAGACGATGCTCGGTGACACGGCCGTCGCCGTCCACCCGGACGACGAGCGGTACAAGCACCTCGTCGGCACCGAGATCGAGCTGCCGCTGACCGGCCGCCGCATCCCGGTCGTCGCCGACACGCACGTCGACCCGGAGTTCGGCACCGGCGCCGTCAAGGTGACCCCGGCGCACGACCCGAACGACTTCGAGATCGGCCAGCGGCACTCCCTGCCGTCGATCGCCGTGATGGACGAGCACGCGGTCATCACCGTCCACGGCCCCTTCCAGGGCCTGGACCGCCTGGAGGCCCGTTCCGCCATCGTCGCCGCGCTGCGCGCCGACGGCCGGATCGTCGCCGAGAAGCGCCCGTACACCCACTCCGTCGGCCACTGCTCGCGCTGCAAGACCACCATCGAGCCGCGCCTGTCGATGCAGTGGTGGGTCAAGGTCGGCCCGCTCGCGAAGGCCGCCGGTGACGCGGTCCGCGACGGCAAGGTCAAGATCCACCCGCAGGAGATGGAGAAGCGGTACTTCGACTGGGTCGACAACCTGCACGACTGGTGCATCTCGCGCCAGCTGTGGTGGGGCCACCGCATCCCGGTCTGGTACGGCCCGAACGGCGAGGTCGTCTGCGTCGGACCGGACGAGCAGCCGCCCGCCGGCGAGGGCTGGTACCAGGACACCGACGTCCTCGACACCTGGTTCTCCTCCGGCCTGTGGCCGTTCTCCACGCTGGGCTGGCCCGAGCAGACCGAGAGCCTCAAGAAGTTCTATCCGAACTCCGTCCTGGTCACCGGCTACGACATCCTCTTCTTCTGGGTCGCCCGGATGATGATGTTCGGCCTCTACGCGATGGACGGCACCCCGCCGTTCCACACCATCGCGCTGCACGGCATGGTCCGTGACCAGAACGGCAAGAAGATGTCGAAGTCCTTCGGCAACGTGGTCAACCCGCTGGACTGGATGGACCAGTACGGCTCCGACGCCGTCCGCTTCACCCTGGCCAACGGCGCCAACCCCGGCGTCGACGTCCCGATCGGCGAGGACTGGGTCAAGGCGTCCCGGAACTTCGCCAACAAGATCTGGAACGCCACCCGCTTCGCGCTGATGAACGGCGCGACCATCGAGGGCGAGCTGCCGCTGGTCGAGCAGCTGTCCGCGACGGACCGCTGGATCCTGTCCCGGCTCAACAAGACGGTCGCGCAGGTCGACGCGCTCTACGAGGACTACCAGTTCGCGAAGCTCAGCGACGCCCTGTACCACTTCGCGTGGGACGAGGTCTTCGACTGGTACGTCGAGCTCTCGAAGACGACGTTCTTCGCGGGCGGCGAGCAGGCCAAGGTCTCCGGCCGGGTCCTCGGCGAGGTCCTGGACGTGATGCTGCGCCTGCTGCACCCGATCGTCCCGTTCGTCACCGACGCACTGTGGACCACGCTCACCGGCCGCGAGTCGCTCGTCATCGCCGAGTGGCCCGAGGACAGCGGCTTCCGCGACGACGCCGCCGAGGCCGAGATCGAGAACCTGCAGCAGGTCGTCACCGAGGTCCGCCGCTTCCGCGCCGACCAGGGCCTCCAGCCGGGCCAGAAGGTCCCGGCCCGCCTGGAGCTGGACGGCACGCCGCTCGCCGCGCACGAGGCCGCCATCCGCCAGCTGCTCCGCCTCCAGCCGGAGGGCGAGGGCTTCTCCGTCACCGCCTCCCTGCCGGTCGCCGGTGCGACGGTCTCGCTCGACCTGTCGGGCACGATCGACGTGGCCGCCGAGCGCAAGCGGCTCGCGAAGGACCTGGCCGCCGCCGAGAAGGAGAAGGCGCAGGCCGAGGGCAAGCTGGGCAACGAGGCCTTCCTGGCCAAGGCCCCCGACAACGTCGTGGACAAGATCAAGGGCCGGCTCGCCAAGGCGGACGAGGACATCGCCCGCATCCAGGCGCAGCTGGAGCGCCTGCCGCAGGCGTAGCCCGTACGGCCACCGCATGACGAAGGGGTCCGGAACCGCTGACGGTTCCGGACCCCTTTCGTATATGCCTGGTATGTCCGATCTCACATTCGACGGGACTTCAGGTCCCCGGCGCGGGGACCAAGGACCCGGGATGATGGAACGCATGCTTCCCCTTCCCGCCTCCGTCCGCGCGCTGCGCCGCTGCGTGGACCGGTGGGCGGTGTCGCCCCGGGCGATGGACGTCGTCGCCGCGGTCTTCGCCTTCGGCCTGATGGTCCTGGACGTGCCGGGCCTCGCCCGCGCCGACAACTCGCTCACCGGCATCACCGCGACCCTGGTCCTCGCGGCCGGCGCGGCGACGCTGGTGCTGCGGCGGAAGGCGCCCTGGGTGCCCTTCGTGGTGGCGATCTTCATGATGGGCTGGCTGCACGAGCTGACGATGATCCAGTTCGCGCTGTACTCGCTCGGCCGCTTCCGGGGCCGCCGGGTCGCCGTGCTCGCCACCCTGCTCTACGCGGGCGCCGCCTACGTCTACTTCAACCTGCCCGGCTGGCCCGAACGCCACGGCGAGACGCTCAGCGACTTCCTCAGCCTCGTCGTCCCCATCGGCGTCCTCGCCGCCGGCGTCGGCATCGCCGCCTTCCGCCACGACCTGGTGCGCGCCCTGGAGGTCCAGCGCCGCGAGGCCGCCGCCCGGCAGGCCGTCCAGGAGGAGCGGATCTCCGTCGGCCGTGACGTCCACGACCTGGTCGGCCGGGAGCTGACGCTGCTCGCGGTGCGGGCCGAGGTGCTCGCCGTACGGGCCAGGGGAGAGGCGCACCAGCAGGACTTCGAGGAGCTCTCCGAGACCGCCCGGCGCGCCCACCGCATGCTCAACGAGACCATCGTGCGGCGCGTCGACGACCCCGCCGCCACGCCGGGCCTCGACGGTCTCGCCGCGCTCGCCGAGGAGAGCGAGCGGACGGGCAGCCCGGTGCACCTGGAGGTCGCGGCGGAGGCGAAGGCGCTGTCGCCGCTGCGCCAGGCGGCCGTTCACCGCGTGGTGCGCGAGTGCCTCACGAACGCCGCCAAGCACGCGCCGGGCCTCCCGGTGACCGTCACCATCAGGGTCGGCGACCCGGACGTCCTCGGCATCGAGGTCCGCAACCCGCTGCCCCCGGCCCCGCCCGACCGCGCCCCCGTCTCCACCGGCACCGGCCTGGTCTCGATGGCCGAACGCGTCACGAGCATGGGCGGCACGCTGGACGCGGGGCGCGAGCACGGGGCGTACGTGGTGCGGGCGTCGCTGCCGGCGGGGCTGCGCTAGCCGGGGACGCCCTGCCGGGTCCTGTGGGGCCTTGTCGGTGGCGCTTCGTAGACTGGGTGCGTGAGTGAGCCCCGCGACGACCGCGACCAGTTCGACGACAGCGACCACGGCGACGTGTTCGACGACATCGTCGACACCGAAACCGACCGCGACCCCGACCTGGCGGTGATCGAGGCCGGCAGCCGCACCCTGCGCGCCATGGCCGGTCCGCCGCAGGGCGACCCGGTGCCGAGCCGTCCCGCCGACCCCGAGGTCGACAAGGCGCTGCGCGACGTCGAGACCGAGCTGTCCACCCGCTGGGGCGAGACCAAGCTGGAGCCCTCGGTCAAGCGGATCGCGGCCCTGATGGACGTGCTGGGCGAGCCGCAGCGCGCGTACCCGTCGATCCACATCACGGGCACCAACGGCAAGACCTCCACCGCCCGCATGATCGAGGCCCTGCTCGGCGCCTTCGACCTGCGCACCGGCCGCTACACCTCGCCGCACGTGCAGACCATCACCGAGCGCATCAGCCTGGACGGCGCCCCGATCGACCCGGAGCGGTTCGTCGAGACGTACCGGGACATCGCGCCGATGGTCGAGCTGGTCGACGAGCGCGAGGAGTACCGCCTCTCGTTCTTCGAGGTCCTCACCGGAATGGCGTACGCGGCCTTCGCCGACGCCCCGGTCGACGCGGCCGTCGTCGAGGTCGGCATGGGCGGCACCTGGGACGCGACGAACGTCATCGACGCCTCCGTCGCCGTCGTCACCCCCATCGACCTCGACCACACGGACCGGCTCGGCGAGACGCCCGGCGAGATCGCCGGCGAGAAGTCCGGGATCATCAAGCCGGGCGCGACCGTGATCCTCGCCCAGCAGCCCGTGGACGCGGCCCAGGTGCTCCTGAAGAAGGCCGTCGACGTGGACGCCACCGTGGCCCGCGAGGGCATGGAGTTCGGCGTCGTCTCGCGCGAGGTCGCGGTCGGCGGGCAGCTGCTGACCCTGCGCGGCCTCGGCGGCGAGTACCCCGAGGTGTTCCTGCCGCTGTACGGGGCGCACCAGGCGCACAACGCGGCGGTGGCGCTCGCCGCGGTCGAGGCCTTCTTCGGCATCGGCGCGCAGCACGCCCGCGCGCTCGACATCGACGTGATCCGCCGCGCCTTCGCCCAGGTGGCCTCGCCGGGCCGGCTGGAGGTCGTGCGCAAGTCCCCGACGGTCGTCCTGGACGCGGCGCACAACCCGCACGGCGCCCGGGCCACCGCCGACGGCATCACCGAGTCCTTCGGCTTCTCCCGGCTCATCGGCGTCGTGGCGACCAGCTCCGACAAGGACGCCCGCGGGCTGCTCGAGGCCTTCGAGCCGATCTTCGCGGAGGTCGTGATCACCGCGAACTCCAACCCGCGCTCCACCGACGTCGACGAGCTCGCCGCGCTCGCGGTCGAGGTCTTCGGCGAGGAGCGGGTCGTGGTGGGGCCGGGGCGGGGCGCGCGCGGGGAGGGGGGGGTGGCGGGCGCGG
>NZ_JBSGIW010000121.1:0-18255 GCF_053605265.1 Streptomyces sp. NPDC003943
GCTGACGGCGCCGCCGGCGCGGAGGGAGCCGACGGCCTGGAGCATCCGGGACGGAACTGCGGGGAACAGGCCGGCGGCCTTCTTCAGCGCGTCCACGCGGTCCGTGCGCTCCCAGGTGAAGTCCGGCAGCTCACGGCCGAAGTGGCCGTAGGCGGCGGTCTGGGAGTAGATCGGGCGGAGCAGGTCGAGGTCGCGGATGATCGCGGCCGGGCGGAGGTCGAAGACCTCGGCGATGGCCTGCTCGATCTTGTCCGTGTCGATCGTGTTGGTGCCGAAGGTCTCGACGAAGAGACCGACGGGCTCGGCCTTGCCGATCGCGTACGCGACCTGGACCTCGCAGCGGGAGGCGAGGCCCGCGGCGACGACGTTCTTGGCGACCCAGCGCATGGCGTAGGCGGCCGAGCGGTCGACCTTGGACGGGTCCTTGCCGGAGAAGGCGCCGCCACCGTGGCGGGCCATGCCGCCGTAGGTGTCGATGATGATCTTGCGGCCGGTGAGGCCGGCGTCGCCCATCGGGCCGCCGATCTCGAAGCGGCCGGTCGGGTTGACCAGGAGGCGGTAGCCCTCGGTGTCGAGCTTGATGCCGTCCTCGACGAGCTGCTTGAGGACGTGCTCGACGACGAACTCACGGATGTCGGGCGCGAGCAGCGACTCGAGGTCGATGTCGGAGGCGTGCTGCGAGGAGACGACGACCGTGTCGAGGCGGACGGCCTTGTCGCCGTCGTACTCGATGGTGACCTGGGTCTTGCCGTCGGGGCGCAGGTACGGGATGGTCCCGTTCTTGCGGACCTCGGTGAGGCGGCGCGAGAGGCGGTGCGCGAGGTAGATCGGGAGCGGCATGAGCTCCGGGGTCTCGTCCGACGCGTAGCCGAACATCAGGCCCTGGTCGCCGGCGCCCTGCTTGTCGAGCTCGTCCTCGTCGCCCTCGACACGGGCCTCGTAGGCGCTGTCGACGCCCTGCGCGATGTCCGGGGACTGCGACCCGATGGAGACCGAGACGCCGCAGGAGGCGCCGTCGAAGCCCTTCTTCGAGGAGTCGTACCCGATCTCGAGGATCTTGCCGCGGACGAGGGTGGGGATGTCCGCCCACGCCTTGGTGGTGACCTCACCGGCGACGTGCACGAGGCCGGTGGTGATCAGCGTCTCGACGGCGACGCGGGAGGTGGGGTCCTCCTTGAGCAGCGCGTCGAGGATGGTGTCGCTGATCTGGTCAGCGATCTTGTCGGGGTGACCCTCGGTCACGGACTCCGAGGTGAACAGTCGACGGGACACAACGCTCCCTGGGGTTGCAGCGGCTGCTGGCTATCGATTGCGGACCGGCAGGGGGCTGCGCCCCGCGACGTTCCGAGAACAGTCTATCGGGCACGATCGGGCAGATGGCCAGGTCCCCGGCCGTGGATAGCGTGATCTGTGCGGTATTCGACCTTGAACCGCGCGATGATCAGGCCCCAGACCTGGCTCTTTGTCCGAAAGTGCGGGGGTTTCCCGGCGTCAGCCCGGCGCCGTGCGCGCGCCGTGCCGCGTTGACGCGGAATTCACTCCGACACGGTACGCAGACGCGGCACCACGAGGTCCCAGACCGTCTCCGCCAGCGCCTCCTTCGGCCCGTACGGTACGGGGGTCTCGGTGCCGTCGGCGGCGAGGACCACGGCCTCGTTCTGCTCCGAGCCGAAGGTCTTGCGCTCCCCCACCTCGTTGACGACCAGCAGGTCACAGCCCTTTCGGCGGAGCTTGGTGCGTCCGTTGGCGAGCACGTCGTCCGTCTCGGCGGCGAAGCCGACGACGACCTGGCCGGGCAGCGCGCGCTCGGCGGAGATCTCGGCGAGGACGTCGGGGTTGCGGACCAGCTCGATGGTGGGCGCGCCGCCGTCGTCGGTCTTCTTGATCTTTCCGGTGGCGTAGGAGGCGGGGCGGAAATCGGCCACCGCCGCGGCCATCACGACCGCGTCGGCGTCCGCCGCGGCCTTCAGGACGGCCTCGCGGAGCTGGACGGCGGTGCCGACCCGCACCACGTCGACGCCCGCCGGGTCGGGCAGCCCGGTGTTGGCCTCGATCAGGGTGACCCGGGCGCCGCGGGCCGCGGCGGCCTTGGCGAGGGCGTAGCCCTGCTTGCCGGAGGAGCGGTTGCCCAGGTAGCGGACCGGGTCGAGGGGCTCGCGGGTGCCGCCGGCGCTGACCACGACATGTCGGCCGGCCAGGTCGGGCGCCGCGACCCCCCGAGCGAGGACGCGACGGCAGATCTCGAAGATCTCGCCGGGGTCGGGCAGCCGGCCCTTGCCGGTGTCGACGCCGGTGAGGCGGCCGACGGCGGGCTCGATGACGACGGCGCCGCGGCGGCGCAGCGTGGCCACGTTCTCCTGGGTGGCCGGGTGCTCCCACATCTCGGTGTGCATGGCCGGGGCGAAGACCACCGGACAGCGGGCGGTCAGCAGGGTGTTGGTGAGCAGGTCGTCGGCGAGGCCGTGGGCGGCCTTGGCCAGCATGTCCGCGGTGGCGGGGGCGACCACGACGAGGTCGGCGGCCTGGCCGATGCGGACGTGCGGGACCTCGTGGACGGTGTGCCAGACCTCGGTGGAGACGGGGTTGCCGGAGAGGGCGGACCAGGTGGCCGCGCCGACGAAGTGCAGGGCGGAGTCGGTGGGGACGACACGGACGTCGTGCCCGGACTCGGTGAGCCGGCGCAGCAGCTCGCACGCCTTGTAGGCGGCGATGCCGCCGCTCACGCCCAGGACGACCTTCGGCTTGGTCACGATTGCCACTCCCCGCACTCGGATGCGTACGACTCCATGAGACACCACAGGCCCGGCGGATGTTCCGCCGGGCCTGTGGACACTACTGCCGGGTGCTTACTGAGCCGGGCCCTCGATGGCCTCGGAGGTCAGCAGGCCCGCGTTGATCTCGCGCAGCGCGATCGAGAGCGGCTTCTCGTGGACGTGGGTGTCGACGAGCGGACCGACGTACTCGAGCAGGCCCTCGCCCAGCTGCGAGTAGTACGCGTTGATCTGGCGCGCGCGCTTGGCGGCGTAGATCACGAGGCTGTACTTGGAGTCCGTCGCCTCGAGCAGCTCGTCGATCGGCGGGTTGATGATGCCCTCGGGCGCGGTGATGGAAGAGGACACGCTCTACCTTCCGAAGATGGATATCCGATCACGGATCATGACGGATAAAAGATCAGACAACGTTCATCAACGTTAGCAGCTCACGCGCGACGTCCTCGACCGAGGTGTTGACGAGCGTGGTGTCGAACTCCGACTCGGCGGCGAGTTCGATCTTCGCGGCGTCCAGCCGGCGCTCGATGACCTCGGGCGACTCCGTGCCGCGGCCGGTGAGCCGGCGGACCAGCTCCTCCCAGCTCGGCGGGGCCAGGAAGACCAGCTGGGCCTCGGCCATGGAGTCCTTCACCTGGCGCGCGCCCTGGAGGTCGATCTCCAGGAGTACGGGCTCGCCGGCCTCCAGGCGGTCGAGGACCGCGCGGCGCGGGGTGCCGTAGCGGTTGCCCGCGAACTCGGCCCACTCCAGCAGCTCGCCGTTGGCGATCAGCTTGTCGAACTCGTCGTCCGTGACGAAGAAGTACTGGACGCCGTGCTTCTCGCCGGGCCTCGGCTTCCGTGTCGTGGCCGACACCGAGAGCCAGACCTCGGGGTGGACCTTGCGCATATGAGCGACGACCGTGCTCTTTCCCACCCCGGAGGGTCCGGAGAGCACGGTCAGCCGCGGACGTACCTCTGCTGCCATGCAGCGATTATTCCAGCTTCACCGGGGTGCCCGGGACGCGCGGTCCCGGGCCGCCGGTGCCGCCGGGGCGCACTCAGGCGCCGGCGCCGCCGAACTCGCGCTCCAGGGAGGCGATCTGGTTGGAACCGAGACCGCGCACACGACGGCTCTCGGAGATGCCGAGGCGCTCCATGATCTGCTTGGCGCGGACCTTGCCCACGCCCGGCAGGGACTCGAGCAGCGCGGAGACCTTCATCTTGCCGATGACGTCGTTCTCCTGGCCCTGCTTGATGACCTCGTGGAGCGAGGCGCCGGAGTGCTTGAGTCGATTCTTGACCTCGGCCCGCTCCCGGCGAGCCGCGGCGGCCTTTTCGAGCGCGGCTGCGCGCTGTTCAGGGGTAAGGGGCGGAAGAGCCACGCCTACGTCACCTCGGATGTCGAACTGTCGGATACGGACCGGTGGAAAGCCGGGCACCCCACACGAGTGGAGCGCCCCACACCAGTGGAGCAGCGAACCGCGTGGAGTACGCCGAACGCCGACTCTGTCCCGGAGACTAGCGGCCACGGGCGCTCCAGTCAGCGAGAACAGAGGAAAAGTCCTGGTCAGCATCGACCGACCAGGACTTTTCGGGCATTTCGACCCGATTTTGGGTCAACTTTTGTCAAGGAGTGAGACGGCTCAGACACGCCGCTCCGACCTGCGGATTGGCGAGAATGCGCCCCGGAGGGGTTCCGAGGTGCCTCAGCCGGCCACGGACTCCCGGATCTCGTTCGCGTAACGTTCCGCCGCGGCACGCAGCGCACCGGCGTCCGGACCCGCCTTCAGGACCCCGCGGCTGACGTTCGGGACCACGTTGCGGACGGCCGCGCCGAACACCTTCGGCAGGTCGGCCGGGGTCGCGCCCTGGGCGCCGATGCCCGGGGCGAGCAGCGGTCCGTTGATGTCGAGGTCGAAGGCGGACAGATCGCCGAGCGTGGCGCCGACGACCGCGCCGAAGGAGCCCATCGGGGCCTCCCCCGCGTTCTCCTCGGCCAGGTGCGCCAGCATCGTCGCGCCGATGGTCCTCCCGTCCTCGCGGACGGCCCGCTGGACCTCGGCGCCCTCCGGGTTGGAGGTCAGGGCGAGGACGAACAGACCGGCACCGGACGCCCGGGCCAGGTCGACGGCCGGCTTCAGGGAGCCGTAACCGAGGTACGGGGAGACCGTCAGCGCGTCCGAGAAGAGCGGCGAGTCGGGGCGCAGGAACGCCTCCGCGTACGCGCCCATGGTGGAGCCGATGTCGCCGCGCTTGGCGTCCATGACGACGAGACCGCCCGCCTCCCGCAGATCGGCGGTCGCGCGCTCCAGGACGGCGACACCGCGCGAGCCGAAGCGCTCGAAGAAGGCGGCCTGCGGCTTGAAGACGGCGACGGTGCCGGCCAGGGCCTCGACGACGGTGTACGTGAAGCGCTCCAGGCCCGCGATGTCGTCGGCCAGGCCCCAGGAGTCGAGCAGCGCCGCGTGCGGGTCGATGCCGACGCACAGCGGGCCGCGCTCGTCCATGGCCGCGCGCAGGCGGGCGCCGAAGGGAGCCAGGCGGGGAGCCGGGTTGTTCTCCAGGGTCACTTCGCGGCCTTTCGGGTGTCGGCGCCGACGGCCTCGGCGAGGGTGGCGTACGGGGAGGCCGCGAGGCGCGCGGCGAGGCCCTTGTGGATGGCGCGGGCGTAGAACGGGCCCTCGTAGATGAAGGCGCTGTAGCCCTGGATCAGGGTGGCGCCGGCCAGGATCCGCTGCCAGGCGTCCTCGGCGTTCTCGATGCCGCCGACGCCGACGAGCACGATCCGGTCGCCCACGCGCGCGTACAGCCGGCGGAGCACCTCCAGGGAGCGCTGCTTGACGGGGGCGCCGGACAGGCCGCCGGTCTCCTTGACGAGGGCCGGGTCGGACTTCAGGCCGAGGCCCTCGCGGGCGATGGTGGTGTTGGTGGCGATGATGCCGTCCAGGCCGAGCTCCAGGGCCAGGTCGGCGACGGCGTCCACGTCCTCGTCGGCGAGGTCGGGGGCGATCTTGACGAGGAGCGGGACGCGGCGGCCGGTCACGGAGCGGTCGGCGGCCTCGCGTACGGCCGTGAGCAGCGGGCGCAGCGACTCGGTGGCCTGGAGGTTGCGCAGGCCCGGGGTGTTCGGCGAGGAGACGTTGACGACCAGGTAGTCGGCGTGCCGGGCGAGCCGCTCGGTGGACTTCACGTAGTCGGCGGCGGCCTCGGCCTCGGGCACGACCTTGGTCTTGCCGATGTTGACGCCCACGACGGTCCTGAAGACCGGGTTACGGGCGGCCAGGCGGGCGGCGACGGCGGCCGAGCCCTCGTTGTTGAAGCCCATGCGGTTGATCAGGGCGCGGTCCGGGACGAGCCGGAAGAGGCGCTTCTTGGGGTTGCCCGGCTGCGCCTCGCCCGTGACGGTGCCGATCTCGACGTGGTCGAAGCCCAGCATGGACATGCCGTCGATGGCGACGGCGTTCTTGTCGAAGCCGGCGGCGAGGCCGAAGGGGCCGTGCATGCGCAGGCCCAGGGCCTCGGTGCGCAGCTCCTTGTGGCGGGGGGCGAGGACGGCCGCGACGAAGGTGCGCAGGACCGGGGTGCGGGCGGCGAGCCGGATCCAGCGGAAGGCCAGGTAGTGGGCCTCCTCGGGGTCCATCCGCTTGAAGACCAGGTTGAAGAAGAACTTGTACATGGGTATCGGATGTCCAGGTCTGCTCGTGACGAGGGGGACACCGGCAGGTCGTGCCGGTGCCCCCCTCGTCGTTCGGGCTGCTTAGTCGCGGGCCGCGGTCAGGTGCTCCGCGTGCTCCTGGAGCGAGCGGACGCCCACCTCGCCGCGACCGAGGGCCTCGATGCCCTGGACGGCCGCCGCGAGGGCCTGCACCGTGGTCAGGCACGGGACGGAGCGGGCCACCGCCGCCGTACGGATCTCGTAGCCGTCGAGGCGGCCGCCGGTGCCGTACGGGGTGTTGACGATCAGGTCGACCTGGCCGTCGTGGATGAGCTGGACGATGGTCTTCTCGCCGTTCGGGCCCTCGCCCTCGGACTGCTTGCGCACGATCGTGGCGTTGATGCCGTTGCGCTTGAGCACCTCGGCCGTGCCGGAGGTGGCGAGCAGCTCGAAGCCGTGGGCGACCAGCTCACGGGCCGGGAAGATCATCGAGCGCTTGTCGCGGTTGGCGACCGAGATGAACGCGCGGCCCTTGGTGGGCAGCGGGCCGTAGGCGCCGGCCTGCGACTTGGCGTACGCCGTGCCGAAGACCGAGTCGATGCCCATGACCTCGCCGGTGGAGCGCATCTCCGGGCCGAGGACGGTGTCCACGCCGCGGCCGTGGATGTCGCGGAAGCGGCTCCACGGCATCACGGCCTCCTTGACGGAGATCGGCGCGTCGAGCGGCAGGGTGCCGCCGTCGCCGGTCTTCGGCAGCAGGCCCTCGGCGCGCAGCTCGGCGATGGTGGCGCCGAGCGAGATGCGGGCGGCGGCCTTCGCGAGCGGCACCGCGGTCGCCTTCGAGGTGAAGGGGACGGTGCGGGAGGCGCGCGGGTTGGCCTCCAGGACGTACAGGATGTCGCCGGCCATCGCGAACTGGATGTTGATCAGGCCGCGCACGCCGACGCCCTTGGCGATGGCCTCGGTGGAGGCGCGAAGCCGCTTGATGTCGAAACCGCCGAGGGTGATCGGGGGCAGGGCGCAGGCCGAGTCGCCGGAGTGGATGCCGGCCTCCTCGATGTGCTCCATGACGCCGCCGAGGTAGAGCTCCTCGCCGTCGTAGAGCGCGTCGACATCGATCTCGATGGCGTCGTCGAGGAAGCGGTCGACGAGGACCGGGCGGGTCGGGGAGATCTCGGTGGACTCGGCGATGTACGCCTCCAGGCGCGCCTCGTCGTAGACGATCTCCATGCCGCGGCCGCCGAGCACGTACGACGGGCGCACGAGCACGGGGTAGCCGATCTCGTCGGCGATGGCCTTGGCGCCGGCGAAGGTGGTCGCGGTGCCGTGCTTCGGGGCCGGGAGGCCCGCGTCGGCGAGGACCTGGCCGAAGGCGCCGCGGTCCTCGGCGGCGTGGATGGCCTCCGGGGAGGTGCCGACGACCGGCACGCCGTTGTCCTTGAGCGCCTGGGCGAGACCCAGCGGGGTCTGGCCGCCGAGCTGGACGACGACACCGGCGATCGGGCCGGCGAGCGACTCGGCGTGGACGATCTCGAGGACGTCCTCGAGCGTCAGCGGCTCGAAGTACAGGCGGTCGGAGGTGTCGTAGTCCGTGGAGACGGTCTCCGGGTTGCAGTTGACCATCACGGTCTCGTAGCCCGCGTCGCTGAGGGCGAAGGAGGCGTGGACGCAGGAGTAGTCGAACTCGATGCCCTGGCCGATGCGGTTCGGGCCGGAGCCCAGGATGATCACGGCGGGCTTGGTGCGCGGCGCGACCTCGCTCTCCTCGTCGTACGAGGAGTAGAAGTAGGGGGTCTTCGCGGCGAACTCGGCGGCGCAGGTGTCGACCGTCTTGTAGACCGGGCGGACGCCGAGCGCGTGCCGGACCTCGCGGACGACGTCCTCGCGCAGGCCGCGGATCTCGGCGATCTGGGCGTCGGAGAAGCCGTGCCGCTTGGCCTCGGCGAGCAGCTCGGGGTCGAGCTTCTCGGCCTCGGCGAGCTCGTCGGCGATCTCCTTGATGAGGAAGAGCTGGTCGACGAACCACGGGTCGATCTTGGTGAACTCGAAGACCTCCTCGGGCGTGGCGCCCGCGCGGATGGCCTGCATGACCGTGTTGATGCGGCCGTCGGTCGGGCGGACCGCCTCGCGGAGCAGCTCGGCCTTGTCGCCCGGCTCGCCGGTGAAGGCGAACTGCGAGCCCTTCTTCTCCAGGGAGCGCAGGGCCTTCTGCAGGGCCTCGGTGAAGTTGCGGCCGATCGCCATGGCCTCGCCGACCGACTTCATGGTCGTGGTCAGCGTGGAGTCGGCGGACGGGAACTTCTCGAAGGCGAAGCGCGGGGCCTTGACGACGACGTAGTCGAGGGTCGGCTCGAAGGAGGCCGGCGTCTTCTCGGTGATGTCGTTCGGGATCTCGTCCAGCGTGTAGCCGACGGCGAGCCGGGCGGCGATCTTGGCGATCGGGAAGCCGGTGGCCTTGGAGGCGAGCGCGGAGGAGCGGGAGACGCGCGGGTTCATCTCGATGACGATGATGCGGCCGTCGTCCGGGTTGACCGCGAACTGGATGTTGCAGCCGCCGGTGTCGACGCCGACCTCGCGGATGATCGCGATGCCGACGTCACGCAGCACCTGGTACTCGCGGTCGGTGAGCGTCATCGCCGGGGCGACGGTGATCGAGTCGCCGGTGTGGACGCCCATGGGGTCGAAGTTCTCGATGGAGCAGACGACCACGACGTTGTCGTGCTTGTCGCGCATGAGCTCCAGCTCGTACTCCTTCCAGCCGAGGATGGACTCCTCCAGGAGCACCTCGGTGGTCGGGGAGAGCGTGAGGCCCTGGCCGGCGATGCGGCGCAGCTCCTCCTCGTCGTGGGCGAAGCCGGAGCCGGCGCCGCCCATGGTGAAGGAGGGGCGGACGACGACGGGGTAGCCGCCGAGCGTCTCGACGCCCTTGAGGACGTCGTCCATCGAGTGGCAGATGACCGAGCGGGCGGACTCGCCGTGGCCGATCTTGGCGTTGACGGCCTCGACGACGCCCTTGAAGAGGTCGCGGTCCTCGCCCTTGTGGATCGCCTCCACGTTGGCGCCGATGAGCTCGACGCCGTACTTCTCCAGGACGCCCTGCTCGTGCATGGCGATCGCCGTGTTGAGGGCCGTCTGGCCGCCCAGCGTCGGCAGGAGGGCGTCGGGGCGCTCCTTGGCGATGATCTTCTCGACGAACTCCGGGGTGATCGGCTCGACGTAGGTGGCGTCGGCGATCTCCGGGTCGGTCATGATCGTGGCCGGGTTGGAGTTGACCAGGATGACGCGCATGCCCTCGGACTTGAGGACACGGCAGGCCTGGGTGCCGGAGTAGTCGAACTCGGCGGCCTGGCCGATGACGATCGGGCCGGAGCCGATGACCAGGACGGACTGGATATCGGTGCGCTTAGGCACGCTCGGCCTCCATGAGGGTCACGAAGCGGTCGAAGAGGTACGCGGCGTCGTGCGGGCCCGCGGCCGCCTCGGGGTGGTACTGGACGGAGAAGGCCGGCTGGTCGAGCAGGTGCAGGCCCTCCACGACGTTGTCGTTCAGGCACACGTGGGAGACCTCGGCGCGCCCGAAGGGGGTGTCGGAGACCTTGTCGAGCGGCGCGTCGACGGCGAAGCCGTGGTTGTGCGCGGTGACCTCGACCTTGCCGGTGGTGCGGTCCTGGACCGGCTGGTTGATGCCCCGGTGGCCGTACTTCAGCTTGTAGGTGCCGAAGCCGAGCGCGCGGCCGAGGATCTGGTTGCCGAAGCAGATGCCGAAGAGCGGGGTCTTGCGGCGCAGGACCTCCTGCATGACGGCGACGGGGCCGTCCGCGGTGGCCGGGTCGCCCGGGCCGTTGGAGAAGAACACGCCGTCGGGGTTGACGGCGTAGACGTCCTCGGCGGTGGCGGTGGCGGGCAGCACGTGGACCTCGATGCCGCGCTCGGCCATCCGGTGCGGGGTCATGCCCTTGATGCCGAGGTCGACGGCGGCGACGGTGAACTTCTTCTCACCGATCGCGGGGACGACGTACGCCTCCTTGGTGGCGACCTCGGCGGAGAGGTCGGCGCCGCTCATCTCGGGGGCCTGGCGGACCTCGGCGAGCATGGTGCCCTCGTCGGGGAGCGCGCTGCCGGAGAAGATGCCGACGCGCATGGCGCCGCGCTCGCGCAGGTGGCGGGTGAGGGCGCGGGTGTCGATGCCCTGGATGCCGACGATGCCCTGGTGGCGCAGCTCCTCGTCGAGGGAGCGCTGGGAGCGCCAGTTGGAGGGCACGCGGGCGGGGTCGCGGACGACGTAGCCGGCCACCCAGATGCGGGCGGACTCGGGGTCCTCGTCGTTGACGCCGGTGTTGCCGACGTGCGGGGCGGTCATGACGACGACCTGGCGGTGGTACGACGGGTCGGTGAGGGTCTCCTGGTAGCCGGTCATGCCGGTGGAGAACACGGCCTCGCCGAAGGTCTCCCCCACGGCCCCGTAGGCGCGGCCGCGGAAGGTGCGGCCGTCCTCCAGGACGAGTACGGCGGGAACCTTGCTGGCTCCCCTGGTGGAGGTTGTCATCGTGCGATGCCTTCCGTCGTGCTTGCGGTGTTCAGGTTGTTCAGGGCCTCGACCCAGGCGGCGTGCTGCTCCGCCCGGTCGGCGCGGAAGCCGGAGTCGAGCAGCTTGCCGCCGTGCTCCCAGGTGACGACCAGGAGGCCGCCCTCGGTGAGGACCTTGCCTGCGATGCCCTTGTCGAGCCGGGCCTCGCGCAGGGCCGCGGCCGGGATGAGGAAGTCGTTCGCCCCGGGGCGTACGACGCCGATCCCGGCGTCCGTCAGGGTGAGCTCGGCGCGGCTGCGCAGCCCGAGGCCGTGGGCGACGATCCGGTCGAGCCACTGTCCGGCGGTGGTGGAGCCGTGGTAGCGGCCGCTGAGCCTCAGCTTCGCCTCACCCGGGGCCTGCGGCACCTCGGGGAGTTCCGGGAGGTCGGACTGGAGGCTGCCGCGCCACTTCCATCCCTGGCGCATCAGCCAGTAGACGAGGGTGACGAAGAGCAGCAGTCCGGCGACCCAGCCGAGCCGTCCGGCCCAGTCGGTGACCTCGGCGGACTTCTGTTCGGCCGCGAGGTGCGCCAGGGTTGCGAGTGGTACGAGTGGTGTCACGCCAGCTTCCCGTCGACGAGCGTTGCCCGGCCCCGCAGGAACGTGTGGGTGACGCGTCCCGGCAGCTCGCGGCCCTCGTAGGGGGTGTTGCGGCTGCGGGAGGCGAAGTCGGCGGGGTCCACGACACCACGGTATGCCGGATCGACCAGGGTCAGGTTGGCGGGCTCACCTGCCGAGACGGGCCGTCCGTGCCCGGTGGCCCGGCCGATCTGCGCGGGCTTGACGGACATGCGGTCGGCGACGCCGGCCCAGTCGAGCAGGCCGGTCTCGACCATCGTCTGCTGGACCACGGAGAGCGCGGTCTCCAGGCCGACCATGCCCATGGCGGCGGCGGCCCACTCGCAGTCCTTGTCCTCGTGCGGGTGCGGGGCGTGGTCGGTGGCGACGATGTCGATGGTGCCGTCGGCGAGGGCCTCGCGCAGCGCCATCACGTCACGCTCGGTGCGCAGCGGCGGGTTGACCTTGTAGACCGGGTTGTACGAGCGGACCAGCTCGTCCGTGAGGAGGAGGTGGTGCGGGGTGACCTCGGCGGTGACGTCGATGCCGCGGGACTTGGCCCAGCGGACGATCTCGACGGAGCCGGCGGTGGAGAGGTGGCAGATGTGCACGCGGGAGCCGACGTGCTCGGCGAGGAGGACGTCGCGGGCGATGATCGACTCCTCGGCGACGGCCGGCCAGCCGCCGAGGCCCAGCTCGGCGGAGACGACGCCCTCGTTCATCTGGGCGCCCTCGGTGAGCCGGGGCTCCTGGGCGTGCTGGGCGACGACGCCGCCGAACGCCTTCACGTACTCCAGGGCGCGGCGCATGATCACTGCGTCGTCGACGCACTTGCCGTCGTCGGAGAAGACGGTGACACCGGCGGCGGAGTCGTGCATGGCGCCGAGCTCGGCGAGCTTCTTGCCCTCCAGCCCGACGGTGACGGCGCCGATGGGCTGCACGTCGCAGTAGCCGGCCTCCTTGCCGAGCCGGTAGACCTGCTCGACGACGCCGGCGGTGTCGGCGACCGGGTGGGTGTTGGCCATCGCGAAGACGGCCGTGTAGCCGCCGGAGGCGGCGGCACGGGTGCCGGTGAGGACGGTCTCGGAGTCCTCGCGGCCCGGCTCGCGCAGATGGGTGTGCAGGTCGACGAGGCCCGGGAGGAGGATCTTGCCCTCGGCCTCGACGACCTCTGCGCCCTCGGCCGACAGGCCCGTACCGACGGCTTCGATGACCTCGCCGTCGATCAGGACGTCCTGCGCCTCGCCGCCGAGCACCTTCGCACCACGGATCAGGATCTTGCTCATGGGGTCAGTTCTCCTCGGTACGGGTGGTGGCGGTGGCGGCGGGCTCGGAGCCGCCGAGCAGCAGGTAGAGGACGGCCATGCGGATGGAGACGCCGTTGGCGACCTGCTCGACGACCGTGCAGCGGTCGGAGTCGGCGACCTCGGCGGTGATCTCCATGCCGCGGACCATGGGCCCGGGGTGCATGACGATGGCGTGGTCGGGCATCTTCGCCATCCGGTCGCCGTCGAGCCCGTAGCGGCGCGAGTACTCGCGCTCGGTCGGGAAGAAGGCGGCGTTCATCCGCTCGCGCTGCACACGCAGCATCATCACCGCGTCGGACTTCGGCAGCACGCTGTCGAGGTCGTAGGAGACCTCGCAGGGCCAGCTCTCCACCCCGACCGGGACCAGGGTGGGCGGAGCCACCAGGGTGACCTCGGCGCCGAGGGTGTGCAGCAGGTCGACGTTGGAGCGGGCGACCCGGCTGTGCAGCACGTCGCCGACGAGCGTGATGCGCTTGCCGGCCAGGTCCTTGCCGAGGCCGGCGTCGCGGCCGACCAGGCGGCGGCGCATGGTGAAGGCGTCCAGCAGGGCCTGGGTGGGGTGCTGGTGGGTGCCGTCGCCGGCGTTGATGACGGGGGCGTCGATCCAGCCGGAGGTGGCCAGGCGGTAGGGGGCGCCGGAGGCGCTGTGCCGGATGACGACGGCGTCGACGCCCATCGCCTCCAGGGTCTGCGCGGTGTCCTTGAGCGACTCGCCCTTGGAGACGCTGGAGCCCTTGGCCGCGAAGTTGATCACGTCGGCGGAGAGGCGCTTCTCGGCCGCCTCGAAGGAGATCCGGGTGCGGGTGGAGTCCTCGAAGAAGAGGTTGCAGATGGTCCGGCCGCGCAGGGTCGGAAGCTTCTTGATGGGCCGGTCGGCCACCCGGGCCATCTCCTCGGCGGTGTCGAGGATCAGAACGGCGTCGTCGCGGGTGAGGTCGGCGGCCGAGATGAGGTGACGCATCATCGGGGTTTTTCTCCGTGGTGGGGAGGATGAGGGCAGACGGGTGCCCAGAGGTGTGCCCGGGTTCCCGTCAGGGGCCGGTGAAGGTGTCAGGAGGCGGGCTTGCTGCCGAGCAGCACGGTGTCGCGACCGTCCTCCTCGGCGAGCTGGACCTTGACCGTCTCCCGCAGCGACGTGGGGAGGTTCTTGCCGACGTAGTCGGCGCGGATCGGAAGTTCGCGGTGGCCGCGGTCGACGAGGACCGCGAGCTGGACGGCGCGGGGGCGGCCGATGTCGCCGAGGGCGTCGAGCGCGGCGCGGATGGTGCGGCCGGAGAAGAGGACGTCGTCGACGAGGACGACGAGACGGCCGTCGATGCCGTCGCCGGGGATCTCGGTGCGGCCGATGGCGCGGGCCGGCTTCAACCGCAGGTCGTCCCGGTACATCGTGATGTCGAGGGAGCCGACCGGGATGGCGGTGCCGGTGATCGATTCGAGCTTCTCGGCGAGCCGGCGGGCGAGGAACACACCGCGGGTCGGGATGCCGAGGAGGACCACGTCGTCGGCGCCCTTGGCGCGCTCGACGATCTCGTGGGCGATGCGGGTCAGAACCCGCGCGATGTCGGGGGCCTCGAGAACGGGCCTCGCCGTATCGGCGTACTGCGCTTGAGCGTCCATGTGAAAACGGACCTCCTTCTCCGCCTCACGGGACGGACCTTAAAGGACGTCGGAATTGCGCCATCCACCTTACCAGGGGCGGACGGCGTCCCTGCTCACCCCCCGTGCGCCACTCCGGGCGCGGTCCCCCGGGAGGGGGCGGTATGGACCATTCGGCTTGACGGGAGAGTGTCACGCTGCGTAACCTCACAGTGAGTTACCAGCCGCGCGGCGCAGCCGCACATCGTCACAGCGAGCGGGAGCGTTATGTCAAGCGAATACGCAAAGCAGCTCGGGGCCAAACTCCGTGCGATCCGCACCCAGCAGGGCCTTTCCCTCCACGGCGTGGAGGAGAAGTCGCAGGGCCGCTGGAAGGCGGTCGTGGTGGGGTCGTACGAGCGCGGCGACCGCGCCGTGACCGTCCAGCGGCTTGCCGAGCTCGCTGACTTCTACGGGGTGCCGGTGCAGGAGCTGCTGCCGGGCACCACGCCGGGCGGGGCCGCCGAGCCGCCGCCGAAGCTGGTCCTGGACCTGGAGCGACTGGCCCACGTGCCCGCCGAGAAGGCCGGTCCGCTGCAGCGCTACGCGGCGACGATCCAGTCGCAGCGCGGTGACTACAACGGCAAGGTGCTGTCGATCCGCCAGGACGACCTGCGCACCCTCGCCGTGATCTACGACCAGTCCCCCTCGGTCCTCACCGAGCAGCTGATCAGCTGGGGTGTGCTCGACGCGGACGCGCGCCGCGCGGTCGCCCACGAGGACGCGAGCTGACCTGCCGGGTCGTCGCAGAAACGTGCCGCCGGGGCCTCGGGAGTCACCACGACTCCCGGGGTCCCGGCGTTTTCGCGTACCGGTGCGACGGTTTCGGCGGTACGACGAAGGGGCCCGCAGCACACGAGGTGCTGCGGGCCCCTTTCGACTGCCTGAGGGCGCGTGGACGGGCTAGGCGTCCGCGTCGCGGCGCAGGCGCGGCTTCAGGTCCTTGAAGCGCGCGAGCAGACCGTTGACGAAGGTCGGCGACTCGTCCGTGGAGAACTCCTTGGCGAGGTTCACGGCCTCGTCGATCGCCACCGCGTCCGGGGTGCCGTCGTCCCAGATCAGCTCGTACGCGGCGAGGCGCACGATGTTCCGGTCGGCGGCCGGCATCCGGTCGAGGTCCCAGTCCACCGCGTAGGTGGCGATGAGCTCGTCGATGCGGGCCACGTGCTTGGCGTAGCCCTCGACCAGCTGCATGGTGAACTCGTTGACCGGCGGCTGGCGGTCGTCGTTCCGGTGCTGCCGGACCTGGTCCGCGAGGACCTCCTGAACCGAGGCACCGCGCTGGTCGGCCTCGAACAGGATCTGGAAGGCCCGCCTGCGGGCCTTGCTCCGGGCAGCCACGGTTAGTTGTTCACCCGGCCGAGGTAGTCGCTGGTGCGGGTGTCGACCTTGACCTTCTCACCGGTGGTGACGAAGAGCGGGACCTGGATCTCGTGGCCGGTCTCCAGGCGGGCCGGCTTGGTGCCACCGGTGGAGCGGTCGCCCTGCACGCCCGGGTCGGTGTGCTCGATGACGAGCTCGACGGCGGCCGGGAGCTCGACGTAGAGCACCTCGCCCTCGTGGCGCGCGACGGAGGCGGTGAAGCCCTCGATGAGGAAGTTGGCGGCGTCGCCGACGGCCTTCTTGTCGACGTGCAGCTGGTCGTAGGTCTCCATGTCCATGAAGACGAAGTACTCGCCGTCCATGTAGGAGAACTGCATGTCACGGCGGTCGATGGTGGCGGTGTCGACCTTCACGCCAGCGTTGAAGGTCTTGTCGACGACCTTGCCGGACAGCACGTTCTTGAGCTTGGTGCGCACGAAGGCCGGGCCCTTGCCGGGCTTGACGTGCTGGAACTCGACGACGGACCAGAGCTGGCCGCCTTCGAGCTTGAGCACCATGCCGTTCTTGAGGTCGTTCGTGGAAGCCACGGTTGCGGAATCTCCTGGACTGACGTGACCGAGAAGGCAGGGCGCGCCTACAGCGCGAGCAGCTCCTTGGTCGTGATGGTGAGTAGCTCGGGTCCGCCGTCCGCCTCCTGGCGTACGACGAGCGTGTCATCGATCCGGACTCCGCCCCGGCCCGGGAGGTGGACCCCCGGTTCGACGGTGACCGGCACGCAAGCGTCCAGTTTACCCATGGCCGCGGGCGCGAGCTGCGGGTCCTCGTCGATTTCCAGGCCCACGCCGTGCCCGGTGAGGGCCGTGGTGGCGTCTCCGTGGCCCGCCGCGGCGAGGATCTGCCGGGCCGCGCGGTCCACGTCGCGGTAGTCGGCGCCGGGCGCGAGCGCCTCCCGGCCGGCCCGCTGAGCGGCGAAGACGAGGTCGTAGAGGTCGATCTGCCAGTCCGCCGGGGTGGTGCCGATGACGAAGGTGCGGCCGATCTCGCAGCGGTAGCCGCGGTAGTTGGCGCCGAGGCAGACGGAGAGGAAGTCGCCCTCCTCGACCCGCCGGTCGGTGGGCTTGTGCCCGGGCCGGCCGGAGTGCGGCCCGGTGGCCACGGAGGTGGGGAAGGCGGCGCCGTCGGCGCCGTGGTCCACCAGGCGTCGCTCCAGCTCCAGGGCGAGGTGCCGCTCGGTCCGGCCGACCAGGATGGACTCCAGGAGCTCGCCGAGGGCCTGGTCGGCGATCTCGGCGGCGATCCGCAGACAGGCGATCTCGTCCTCGTCCTTGACGATCCGCAGCTGCTCGACGGCCGTGGACAGGTCGGCGAGCCGCAGGCCGGGCGCGACGGAGCCCATGGCGCGGTGCCGGGCGACGGTCAGGTGGTGCTCCTCCACGGAGAGGGCGTCCGTGCCCGCCTTGCGGGCGAAGTCGACGGCCGCGACCGCCGGATCGCCGCCGTCGACGGGCAGCAGCAGCTGGCGCAGCAGCTCGTCGACGTGCCCGTCGGCCGGATCGCCGGCCGGGGCGGTCGGACGGAGCAGCACGTCCTCGTCCGGGCCGAGCAGCAGCACGGCACCGGCGGGCGAACCACCCGTGAGATAGCGGACGTTGGCGGGCCGGGAGACCAGGGCTGCCGGGCTGCCCGTGGCCGCGCACCGGTCGCGCAGCCGTACCCGACGCTCCGCATACACCTCTGACATGTTCCGAGCCTACGAGCGCCCGGGCGCCGTGGCCTGTTGTGCGCCGCCGACCGGGCGCGGCCGCGCGGTCAGCCGAGGGGCTGGCCGGATATCGCGCGGGCGAGGACGTCGTCCAGGACCCGGGCGGTGGTCTCCACGTCGTAGGAGGAGTTGTCGATGATCGGCAGCCCGGAGCCGTACCAGCCGGCCATCCGGCCGTGGATCGCGGCGACCTCCTCGTCGGAGAGGCGCCGGTTGCCGCTGCGCTCGGCGTTGCGCTCCAGGACGACGTCCAGGCCGGGCAGCAGGACGACCGGGAGCAGGCCGGGGCCGACATGGCGCTTCCAGCCGCCGAGGCCGACGACCGGCCAGTCGGGGAAGACGGCGTCGTCGAGGATGCAGGAGATCCCGTTGGCGAGGAAGTTGCGGGCGGCGAAGCCGCAGGTGCGGCGGGCCAGCCGGTACTGCGCCTCGGAGTTCTCGTTCCAGCCCGACTGGGGGTCGGCGAAGCCGGAGCAGACCCACTCGCGCACGTCGTCGAGGCTGATGTGGGCGGTCGGCACCGGCCGGCGGGCGGCCCAGTGCCGGGCGACGGTGGTCTTGCCGGCTCCGGCCGGGCCGATGAGCAGCACGGCTATGGTGGCCAGATCGCGCTCCTCGTCCACGACGCCGGCCTGCTCGACCTCCCCGACGGAGCGGGCGGCGCGTAGCCTGGGCCGATGTCCGTCATTCAACTGG
>NZ_JBSGIW010000122.1:0-17700 GCF_053605265.1 Streptomyces sp. NPDC003943
TTTGTGTGTTGTTAGGTGTATATTGTAGGAGTGCGGCGAGCGGTCGGTGCGGCCGCGGCGGGCGGGGCGGCCCCCCCCCCCCCCGCCGGGTCGTCTCGATTCGGTCGGTTCGGCCTGTCTCAGCCGGCGTCCCGCACCGTCCCGGTGAACTCCGGGCCCTGGACGGGCTCCCACTTCTCGTCGTACGTGAACAGCCGGGCCCGCAGCGACTCGTTCGGCTCCCGGACCGTGTCCTTGGCCGTGGGCACGGTCACGTCGGTGGAGGTCCGGCCGGCGGGGACGGAGAAGCCCAGGGGCGAGTCCGGTCCCGTCAGCGCGGACAGCGGCACCGCCGGGTCCGGTACGTGGCCGAAGTACTCCTCCAGCCAGCCCGGGTCGAGGTCCGCCGAGGTCAGCTCCGGAGCGCCGGTCACCGGCAGGAACGTGAACCCGCCCGTCACGTCGGCGTCGGCCGCCGCGGACAGCGTCACGCGCCAGGTCAGCTTGCCGCCCTCGGTGACGTCGGCCGCGACCGGGGTGAGCCGGACCTTCGGCATGGGGTCGTCGTTCTTCGCGGTCACACCGCCGTGGTGGGCGCCGACGACCGCGCCGTGCACCGCCTTGACGAAGGTGTCCTGCGAGACGTCGTACCCGAAGCGCGTGTTGCCGCGCACCTCGACCCTGACGTCGATGTCCTGGCGGCCCGGGCGGACCGTGACCAGGCGCGAGGCGATCTCGTCGGTGCCGGGCTTCGGCACGAACAGCCGGACCTGGCCGCTGCCCTTGCCGGACACCCGCACCGGGACGCGGTACGTGCGGACGCCGGAGTCGCCCTCCTTGACCGTCAGACGGCCGATGTCGACGCGCGGCAGCTCCGCCGCGGCGACCGCCGGCAGACCGGGGCGCCAGCCCCAGGCGTCCATCAGCCAGGCCCGGCCCGACCGGGCGCGCGGGGTGAGTTCGAGCGCGCTGATCTTCTTGAGGTCGAGGCGGGCCCGGGTGGCGGGGGACAGCGGGACGCGGACCTCGCGGGCCCAGAGCGCGGTGTTCCGGTCGCTGCCGGGCAGTCCGTCGACGCGGACCCGGCCGAGCGCCGCGCGGTGGCCCGAGGCGTCGGTCACGGCCACGTCGAACTCGGTGCCACTGGTGTTCGGCGGCACGAAGAGCCGCAGCGCGAGGGACTCGGCGCCGCTGAGCGCGACCGGGCGCGCGGAGCGCACGGTCACCGGAGTGCCCGGGCGGCTCCAGCGCAGGGCGATCGCGTCCCGTCCCGGCTCGCGCCCGGTCTCCCAGGACGCGAAGTGCGGCGACTGGCCGCCCTCGTCGGGCTTCAGGCAGGCCCGCGCGGGGTCCGGGTCGATCTGCGCGCACAGCCGGCCGGCGCCCGACACGGTGACCGAGGAGCCCGGCAGGAAGGCGGGCGTGCGCCGCCCGCCGACCGCGTGGCTGAGCACCCGCGCCGGGCCGGCCGAGGGCGCCCGGCGCCCGGTGCCGTCGAGCAGCGGGCGGACCCTGTCGTCGCCGTCGACGAACACCCGGGCCGCGGCCGCGATGTAGGTGGCGCCGGCGGTCTGCTGCTTCGCGGCGGTCAGCCGGGTCGCGGTGCCGGGGGAGCAGACCGGGTCGGTCGCTCCCGGCTCGGACCAGAAGTCGTCGTCGGCCGGCGCCTCGGCCTGCCCCGGCGTCCATTCGCTGTTGAAGAAGTTGTGGTTGGCGCCGACCACGTAGACCGCGCTGTGCAGCGCCGCGCCCTTGCTGACGCCCCGGGTGCCGTCGACGTAGATCTGGCCCTGGAGGTCGGACACGTCGCCGTCGCAGCCCGGCAGGATCGTCATGGACGGCACGTCCGGGACCGGGTTCTGACCGAAGATCGTGGGCCCGATCAGGACGTTGCCGCGGATCTTCCACCGGACGGGACCCCGGTAGCCGTCCTGGTCGGCCGCCGGCGGGTAGAGGCTGTCGAGCGCGGCCCGGTTGACGCCCTCGCCGCCTCGCGAGTGGCCGACGAGCAGCACCTTGGAGAGGTCGGCGGGCGCGGTGCCGCGCACGGCGGCCGGGGCCGTCTCCGGGTGCGCGGCCCAGTCGGCCCAGCGGGCGAGGTGGAGCCGGACCAGCGACGAGCGGGCCTGGGCGCCGCCGTCCTCGGCCAGGTAGTCCTGCCCGTTGATGCCGTTGGCGGAGATCGACAGGGTCACGTAGCCCTGCGAGGCGAGCAGCTTCTGGGCCGTCAGATAGCCCTGGTGGCTCGGGATCGGCTTCGTCCCGGCCGGGCAGGGCCACTCGCCGGTCGCCTGGTCGGTGCCCGGCTTGAAACAGGTGCCGTGCCGGCCGTGCAGGAAGAGCGCCACCGGACGCTTCCCCGGCGCGTTCGCCGGGCCGACGACGGTGGCGCGCATCTCGACGGGCGCGGGGAAGCCGGGCAGCTTCACGGACCGCAGGTCGTACTCGCCGCGCACGGTGCGGTAGTGACCGGGCACGCCGGGGTCCACCGGGTTCGCCGGCAGCGGCGTCTCCTGCCCCGCGGACGGGGCGAGCGGGCGGGTGGGGGCGAGTCGGGGTGCCCGGGCGTCGCCGGACCCGGCCGCGGGCGCGTCGAGGCGGCGGCCGGCGGCGGTCACGCTCAGCCGCGCCCCCTGGTCGACGGAGGTCTCGCCGAGCGTCAACCGAAACGTTTTTCCATCGGGTTGGGCCACCGGATGTCCGAGCAGCCGGTCGCCGTCCCGGAACTCGACCCGGGCATCGCCCATGGGTACGGGCTCCGGGGCCGTCCAGACCAGCTGCCGGCCCGCGCCGGTGCCGGTGAGCCGCCAGCCCCCGGGCAGGCCTGGCCCGCCGTCCGGCGACGCCGTCGGCGGGGTCGCCGCCGGCGTGTGCGGCGCCGGCTGCGCGGACGCGATGCCCGGCGCCGCCGCCGTCATGGCCAGTAACGCCACTGCGGTGGTCACTCCGCGTGTGACACGTATCAAAGCGGTCTTCCTCACGATCGGTTCTCGTGGGGAAACTCCTGGGACCCCCCGTCACCCGGTCTCCCGGGCATCACCGGCCCCCGGTTCCCCCCTCGCCCCGGGAGGACGGTGATGCCGGCCCGCGGGTTGCCTCGGCACGCCCCATGCCGCATCCCGTAGGGTCGGGAAATGGCCAAGTACTTCGACGTGCACCCGATCTCGCCGCAGCCCCGCACCATCGGCACGGTGGTCGACAGCCTCCGGGCCGACGCGCTGATCGCGTACCCCACCGACTCCTGCTTCGCGCTCGGCTGCCGGGTCGACAACCACGAGGGGCTGGACCGGATCCGCACCATCCGGCGCCTCGACGACCGCCACCACTTCACCCTGGTCTGTGAGAACTTCGCCCAACTCGGCCAGTTCGTGCGCTTCGACAACGACGTCTTCCGTGCCGTGAAGGCCGCGACCCCGGGCAGCTACACCTTCATCCTGCCCGCCACCAAGGAGGTCCCGCGCCGCCTCCAGCACCCCAAGAAGAAGACCGTCGGCGTCCGCATCCCCGACCACGCCGTCACGCTCTCGCTGCTCGCCGCACTCGGCGAACCCCTGGTCTCCAGCACCCTGCTGCTCCCGGACGAGGACGAGCCGATGACCCAGGGCTGGGAGATCAAGGAGCGCCTCGACCACGTCCTCGACGCCGTGGTCGACTCCGGCGACTGCGGCACGGAACCCACCACCGTCGTCGACTTCTCCAGCGGCGAGGCCGAGATCGTACGGCGCGGGGCGGGCGACCCGAGCCGCTTCGAGTGACGCCCCCGGGCGGCGGAAGCGGTCCGTCGGCGGTCCGACCAGTGGACCCGACCTGCTGCGATGTCGGTGCGGCGGGTTAGTGTGCAGTATCGGCGCAAGCGGAAGAGCGAAGAACGGAGGCCGACCATGGGCAGGAACCGTGCCGGCCGGCCGCCGGGCACCCGGACCAACGACGACGGGCTGACCCAGCGGCAGCAGCAGATCCTCGACATCATCCGCTCCCACACCCAGGACCACGGCTTCCCGCCGTCGATGCGGGAGATCGCGTCCGCCGCCGGTCTGCTCAGCACGTCCAGCGTGTCCCACCAGATCCGGGCCCTGGAGAAGAAGGGGTTCCTGCGCCAGGACCCGCAGCGCCCGCGCGCCTATGTGGTCGCCGACGCCGGGTCCGCCGCCGGCCCGGACGGCAGCCTGGCGGAGCGGCAGGCCGTGGCCGTGCCCCTGGTCGGCCGGATCGCGGCCGGTGTGCCCATCACCGCCGAGGAACTGGTGGAGGACACCCTGGTGCTGCCCGCCCAGGTCGTCGGCGCGGGCCGGCTCTTCGCCGTGACGGTCGTGGGCGACTCGATGCGGGGCGCGCACATCGAGGACGGCGACGTCGTGGTCGTCCGTGCCCAGGACACCGCCGACGACGGCGACATCGTCGCCGCCATGCTGGACGGCGAGGCCACCGTGAAGCGCCTCGCGCACGAGGGCCCGCACGTCTGGCTGATGCCGGCCAACCCGCGCTACGCGCCGATACCCGGCGACGACGCCGTGATCCTCGGCAAGGTCGTCTCGGTCTTCCGCACCCTCTGAGCCGCGCGCCGCCGGGCCGGACCCCGGTTCGGCGCAGCCCGGGTTCAGCTCAGCGCGGCCGCGGTCGGCACGACGATCCCGTACAGGTCGTCGACGGTCGCCAGCGCGCCGTCGTGCAGCTGCCGCGCCGACACCTCGGCGCCCGCCGTCGCCAGTGGCCGGGTCGCGCAGGCGTCGGCGACGACGGTCGGGCGGTTGCCGCGCAGGAAGGCGCCGGCCGTCGTGAAGGCCACGCACATGTGGGTCATGAAGCCGGCGACGACGACGTCCTTGTGCCCGGCGGCGTCCAGGTGCTCGCCCAGGTCGGTGCCCACGAAGGCGTCCGGCGCCGTCTTGACCACGACCCGCTCGCCCTCGGCCGGAGCCACCCGGGGGTGGATCTGCCCGATCTCGGCGCGGATGTCGTACGGGGTGCCCTCGCCGCCGTCGTTGACGACGTGCACCACGGTGGCGCCCGCGGCCCGGGCCCGGGCCAGCAGGTCGGCGGCGGCGTCCAGCGCGGCCTCCCAGCCGGTCAGCTCCATCACGCCGCGGGTGTAGGTGTTCTGGTAGTCGATCAGGATCAGCGTCGCGTCGGCCAGCGAGGCCGGGGTCTGGTCGAAGCCGTTGAGCGCGCGCAGGGTGGTGGAGGACATGACGCCCTTTCTCAGGGGGGTTCGGGAAGGGAACGCGGCCACCGGTCCGGTTCCGGACCCCGGTCGACCGCGCCCCTCCACGCTACGAACCACCCCGTGATGGCGGCAATGTCATGTGAGTTGCAGATCCGGACATCACCGGGAGGGTCGCTCCGGCGCCGGCGGGTCAGAGCTCCGACCAGTCGCCCTGGGCGACTTCGACGTCCCGGTGCAGCAGGGTGAGGCCCGCGGCCGCGGATCCGGCGGCGGTGCCGCACAGCAGCGCCATGGCGAGCAGCGCGGGCGCGAGCCGCCGCGTCGGCGCCCGGCCGAGCAGGGCCCTGACGCGCGCGGGTACGGGCCCGCCGACCGCCCGGGCCGCGAACGAGGGCGGATCGGTCCGGCCCTGGCCGGCGGCGAGCGCCGCCCGGCCGACGGCCCGCGCGGTCAGCCCGCGGTCCCCGGAGCGCCGGGCCGCCGCCTCGTCCGCGGCGCGCTCCGCCGCGTACGACACCTGCGGCAGCACGCCGCCGAGCGCGGGGTGGCACCAGCCGGCGAACCGGGCCGTGGCCAGGAAGACATGGTGGCGTCCGGCGAGATGGGCGCGCTCATGGGCGAGCAGGGCCTCGCGCTCGGGTGCGCTCAGGGCGCGCAGCATCCCGGAGGTCACGACGATCCGGTCCGGCCGGCGCCGGGTCCCGGGCAGCGCGTACGCGTCGGGGCGGGCGTCGTCGACGACGCACAGGCCGCCGGCGTGCGGCAGCCCGGCCACGTCCTCGTGCGCGGCCCGGAACCGTCGCGCCTCCGGGACCGCCCGGCGGACCGCGACGGCGGAGGTGACGGCGAGCGCCCCCGCGGCGAGCACGGACAGTCCGAGGACCAGGGTGCGCGGCCCGGTGTCCAGCGGCCGCACGAGCTCGGCCAGCCGCGCCAGCGGCGGCACGGCGAGGGCGAGCGGCAGCAGCAGCGCGCCCAGGCAGGCGACGACCCCGAGGGCGAGGGCGCCGGCCGCACCGGTGACCGTCCACAGCGCGATGTCGGGCCGCACCCGCTCGGCCACCCGGCGGGCCAGCGGCGGCAGCCCCCACGGCAGGAGCAGCGGGAGCAGCAGCAGGGGGAGCGGTGCCAGGGCCGGCAGCGCCGGTACGGTCACGATCCGCCGCCCTCCAGGAGGCGCCGCAGCTCGGCCTCGTCCGCGGGGCTCAGCCCCTCGACGAAGCGCGCCAGGACCATGCCGCGGTCGGCGTCCTGGTCCAGCTCGCGGTGCATCCGGCGGGCGGTCAGCCCATGGGAGTCCTCGATCGGGTGATAGACGAAGCCGCGCCCGGCCGGGCTGCGGTCGATCGCACCCTTCTCGTACAGCCTGGCGAGGAGCGTCGCCACCGTGGTGCGGGCGAGCGGCTGCGGTAGCGCGGACCTGACCTGGGCGGCCGTCTGCGGGCCGCCGGCCGCCCAGAGCGCCGCGAGCACGCTGGCCTCCAGCTCGCCCGAGGGGCGCCGCTCGTTCTCCGTCTCCGCCATGGAACCTTCGTCTCCGGATGTTCGTCTACAGTGAAGTAGACCGACTACTGTTCTGTAGACAGAGGATACGTGGTCGCCACCCACCGCCCACCCGGGCCTGCCCGGCCGCCGTACCCAGAGCCAGAACGACCGGATCGATCAGAACGAAGGGCCGAGCCGATGCCCCTGCCGCTCCTCGCCGCAGCCCCACCGCTCACCGCGCTCGCGGTGAACCCGCTGGACGCGCACTCCCTGCTGGCCACCTTCGGCACGCTCGGCATCGCGTTCGTCCTGTTCGCCGAGACCGGCCTGCTCATCGGCTTCTTCCTGCCGGGCGACTCGCTCCTCTTCACCGCGGGGCTGCTCTGCGCGGGCTCCGCCACCGCGCCCGGCCACCTCTCGCTGCCGTGGGTGCTGCTCGCCGCCGTCACGGGCGCGCTCGCCGGCGCCCAGACCGGCTACCTCCTCGGCCGCCGCGCCGGACCGGCCTTCCTGGCCAGGACCGGGTCCCGCAAGATCGCCGAGGGCACGGCCAGAGCCGGCGAGATCCTGGAGCGGTACGGCCACGCGAAGGCGATCGTCCTCGCCCGCTTCCTGCCGATCGTGCGCACGGTGCTCAACCCGCTCGCCGGAGTCCTCGCCGTCCCGGCCCGCACCTTCGCGCTCTGGCAGGTGCTCGGCGGGCTGCTGTGGACCGTCGGCGTGACCCTCGCCGGATACGGGCTCGGCGCGTCGGTGCCGAGCATCGACCGCTATCTGCTGCCCGTCATCGGCCTGGTCGTCGTGGTGTCGCTGATCCCCGTCGCCCTGGAAGTGCGCCGGGCCCGCCAGACCCGCCGCGCCGAAGGGGGAGTCTGACCGGTGTTCCTCGCCACCCCCGCCATCCCCGCGATCCCCCTGCCCGTCCCCGCCCTCGCGCCCCTGGCGGCTCCCGCGCCCGGCACCTCCCCCGACGGGAGCTCCTTCGACGGGGCCGGCATCGACGGGCCGGTGTACCTCGACGTCGTCCACGCGGCCCAGGCCGCGCCCGGCTGGTTCGACCGGGCCGTCGGCGCCTACTCCACCTACGGGCTCGTCGTCTTCGCCGCGCTCATGGTGTACGGCTGGTGGCGGGCGCGCGGCCGGGGCGACCGGGACCGGGCGGTGCAGGCGCTGGCCGCGCCCGTGCTCACGGCCGTGGCCTTCCTGGTGAGCGCCGGCGCGCTGAAGCCGCAGGTGCGCGAGCTGCGGCCCTGTCAGTCGCTGCACGTGGTCACCCTGGAGGCGTGCCCGGCGGTCGGCGACTGGTCGTTCCCGAGCAACCACGCCACCATCGCCGCCGCCGCGGCGGTCGCCCTCTGGTTCGTCTCGGCCCGACTCGGCCTGGTCGCCGGCGTCTGCGCGCTCGCGATGGCCGCCTCACGGGTGTGGGTGGGCGCCCACTACCCACACGACATCGCCGCCGGACTCGCCGTCGGCGCCGCTGTCGCGGCGTCGCTCGGGCTGCTCGTCCGAGGCTTCGCCCCGGCCCTGGCCGGTCTGATCCCCGGCCCGGTCAGGACGTTCGCTCTGGGCCCTGCCCGGGAGGCGTCTGCTTGACCTGGTAGGTGGCCCGGGGCTCGGTGTCCGCCGTGCCGTCCTTCACCGCCCGGGCCTCGCTCCTGAGGATGCGCGCCGACTTGCCCGCGCTGCGGGCGAGGTCCGGCAGCTTCTTCGCGCCGATCACCACGATGGCGATGAGCAGCAGAATCGCCATCTCGCTCAAACCGAACACGGTCAGTCCTCCCAGCCCTCGTCGTCAGCCTCGTCGTAAACCGCGAGCGGATCCAGGCCGCCCTTGTCGCGGGCCCCGGCGACCCCGAGCGCGGTGCGGACGCCGAGCACGACGCCGAGGCCCTGCCCGTACAGCTCGGTGACCGGCGTCTCCCAGGGGAGCGGGAACGGGAACGGGACGGTGTGCTGCTCGTGCGCGCCGAGCCGGAAGCCGCCGCCGACACCGAGTGAACCGAGCAGCCTCTTGAACACCATCGTGGCGTCCACCCCTCCGTCACGTGCCGAACAAGCCGATGCACTGCGTGCTTTCCGCGCGCCGCGGTTCCTTCTACGAGACTGTAGAGCATCCCTGGTCCCCGCCGCCTTGCCCTCTCTTCGAACAGGTACGCTGCCGCGCGTAGCAGCGGCAAACGGAGGGAACGATTCGGCTCATGCGGCGTCAGAAGAGCAGGCACATAACGGCAATGGTCGCGGCGGTACTGCTCGCCGCCACGGGATGCGCGGGTCAGGGTGACGGCCCGTCGGGGCCGGACGCCAAGGGCAAGGGACGGGGCACGGCCGGACCCGCCCGCCCCGGCGGGGCGACCCCCGCAGGCGAACCCACCGGTGCGCCCACCGGAGCTCCCGGCGGCCGTGCCTCGGCCGGCGACGGCACGCTCCCCGGCATGCCGACCGCCGCGCAGGCCCGCACCCGGCTCGCCGGCCTCAAGGTGGCCCCGCAGGGCTCCATGACCGGCTACAGCCGTGACAGGTTCCCGCACTGGGCCGAGCAGGGCGACAGCTGCAACACCCGTGAGACCGTGCTCGCGCGCGACGGCAAGGACGTCAAGCGCGACGCCGAATGCCGCGCCGTCTCCGGCACCTGGGTCAGCGCCTACGACGGCAAGACCTTCACCAAGGCGTCCGGCCTGGACATCGACCACACCGTACCGCACGCCAACGCCTGGCGCTCCGGTGCGAGCGGCTGGACCACGGAGCAGCGCAAGGCGTTCGCCAACGACCTCACCCACCCCCAGCTCCTCTCCGTCTCGGCCGTCTCCAACCGGTCCAAGGGCGACCAGGGCCCCGACGAGTGGCAGCCGCCGCTGAAGTCCGACTGGTGCGCGTACGGCAGGGCCTGGACCTCCGTGAAGTCCACCTACGGCCTGTCGGTGACCGCCGCCGAGAAGACGATGCTCGGAAGGATGCTGGACACCTGCGGCTCCTGACCGGATGGTCCGGATCCGGCTGACCGGAATCGGCCCGTTCAAACACCACCATTCGCGCCGCCGCCGGGACCTCGTTCCTGGGGGCGGCCGCCGCGCATTATGGGGGCTGATCTCCCATGTGCGAGTGGATCGCGCCGAGTTGACTGGCGCATGCCGAACGGCGGGCCGGACCGGCCGGCCGACCGGCACCGTCATCCACTCACATGCGAAGGAGACCGCTCATGAGCAGCGTCCTGAAGCTCCAGAACATCGAGGCGACCGTCGTCACCGGCAGCGCCGCCGTCATCAGCGTCACCAGCTCCTCCAGCTCGTGCTGCAAGGCCGACGAGACCGGCCCGCAGCCGGAGTAGTCATCCGAGGGTGATCCGCGCGGGGGTGTACACGGACGCCCCCGCGCGGATCCCGTGCGTCCGCGCCGACCACAAAGGCTGTCGCGTGCCGAACGGCGGGCCGGACCGGCCGGCCGACCGGCACCGTTATCCACTCGCATCCGAAGGAGACGGCTCATGAGCAGCGTCCTGAAGCTCCAGAACATCGAGGCGACTGTCTCCACCATCGCCGGCGTCACCAGCTGCACCAGCTCCGCCAGCAGCTGCTGCAACAAGGACGACAGCGAGCCGCAGCCGGAGTAGTAACCCGGCGGAGATCCGCACGGGGGCGCACACCCGCCCCCGTGCGGATCCCGTGCGTCCACACCGACCACAAGGGCTGAACAGAGGCTGAGATGCGCAACGAACGATGGGTCAACCGCTTCCTCTACGCGTGGAACAACACGCTGTCCTTCGACCCGCTCGACGTCCACTACGTCCCGCGGGAGGACCACTTCCTCGCCGGGCTCGACGAGCGGATCCGGGCCCGGTTCACACGCAGCGGCATCTGGTGGAGCCACCGGCTCGACCCGGACCTGCCGGCGCAGGGCTGGAAGATCCACGTGTCCGCGTCCCATCGCACCGTGCGCGAGACCGCGGCGACCGTCATCGGCCATCTCACCGAGCACGAGATCGACTTCAAGATCGCCCTCGACCTCAACATCTTCGAGATGCTCAACTCCAAGGGCATGCACCGGGGCAGCGGCGGCAAGCTCGTCACGATCTACCCGCGCGACGAGCACCGCTTCCGGACGGTCCTCGCGGACCTCGCCCGGCTCCTGGACGGCGCGGAGGGCGCGTACGTCCTCTCCGACCTGCGCTACCGCGACAACAAGGCGCTGTACTTCCGCTACGGCCAGTTCCTCCCCACCCACACCGTCGACGCCCTCGGCCGGCGCGTCCCGCACATCACCGGCCCCGACGGCGCGCCCGTCCCCGACAGCCGGCGGCCCGGCCAGGCCCACCCGGACTGGGTGGCGTGGCCGTTCGACGACTGGAAGCCCGAGGACTACGACGACGAGGACGGCGACGGGCTGCTCGGCGGGCGCTTCCGGGTGACCGGGGCCATCCAGTTCTCCAACGCCGGCGGCGTCTACACCGCCGAGGACACCGCCGACGGCGACCGCAAGGTGGTCCTCAAGGAGGCCCGCCCGCACACCAACCCCAACCCGCGGCAGGACCACGACGCCGTCGACATCCTCGCCCGCGAGTGGACCTTCCTGGAGCGGCTCGCCGACACCGGCCGCTTCCCCGTCCCCATCGCGAAGTTCCAGCACTGGGAACACCATTTCATCGCCGAGGAGTTCGTAGAGGGCACCGACATCCGCTCGGTGCTCCTGGTACGCAACCCGCTCGCCCGGCCCGGCTTCGACGTCGAGAAGTCCAAGGACTTCCTGCGGATTTACCTCGCCGTCTTCCGCAGCCTCGCCCGGGCCGTGCGCGCCGCCCACGAACGCGGTGTCATCCTCGGCGACCTCACCGCCGCCAACCTGCTCATCGACCCCGACACGCACGAGGTGACGGTCGTCGACCTGGAAGCCTGCCGGCTCGCCCGCACGGCGGGCGCACCGGACGGCCACGGCCAGGACGGCCTGGACCGGCCCGTCGAGCTCTTCACGCCCGGCTTCAGCCTCTCCAAGCACACCTACAAGGTGCACGGCTTCGAGGGCGACCTCTACGCGCTCGCCACCACCATGGCGTACTTCGTCTTCCCCATCGCCGCCATGTCGTACCTCCGTGAGAACGTCCTCGACACCTTCCGCCTCTACTTCGACGGTCTCGGCTGGCCGCCCCGCGTCCACGAGCTGGTCACCGACCTCGCCGCGGCCCGCATCACGCCCACCGAGCTCATCGAGGCACTCGACGACGACCAGAGCCTCATCGACCAGGTGCGCACCCCGAGCCCCCGGACCGTCGACCCCGCCGCGCTGGTTCGGGCCGAGGAAGGCGTGGCCGCCTTCGCCGGCGCCGTCGCCGACACCGGACGCGCCACGCTCTTCCCCGTCGACCCGTTCGCGCACGTCACCAACCCGCTCAGCCTCGGCTTCGGCGCGAGCGGCGTGCTGTGGTCGCTGCACGCCTCGGGTCAGCCCGTACGCCCCGAGTGGCGGGAGTGGCTGCGCGAGCGGCTGGCCGGAATCGATCTGGGCGCCTACCCGGACGGGCTGATGAGCGGACTCGCCGGCATCGCCTGGGCCGCCGACACCCTCGGCCTGCGCACCGAGGCCAGGGAGCTGCTCGCGCACGCCAACCGGCGCGCCCACGCGCCGGGCGCGGAGCCCGACCACACCTTCTACTACGGTCTCGCCGGCCTCGGCATGACCAACCTCCGCTTCCACCTCCACGGCGGACGGCACTCCGACGGCATCGACCACCTCGCCGCGGCCCGGGCCTGCGCGCAGGTGCTGTGCGACACCGCGCGGCGCGAGGACGGGCACGCCTACTGGCTCAACTCCTTCTCGCCCGAACGGCCGCTGACCGGCCTCGGCTTCGGGCAGGCCGGAGTGGCGCTGTTCCTGCTGCGGATGAGCCAGGTCACCGGCGAGAAGCGGTACCGGCGGCTCGGCCGCGAGGCGCTCGCCTGGGAGATGAACCACGCCAGGCCCATCGACGACGAGGGCGGGCCGGTCATGTTCGAGCACGAGGGCACCATGGAGCCCTACGTCGAGGTCGGCTCGGCGGGCGTCGCGCAGGTCCTGCTGCGCTACGGCGACCTGGACGCCGCCCGGGAGGTGCTGCGCGGCCTGGACGTGGGCCACTCCGTGCTGCCCGGCTACTGCTTCGGCATGAGCGGCATCGCCGACGCCCTGATGGACGCCGCCGAGTTCACCGGCGACCCCGGCTACCGCGAAACGGCAATGCGCCAGCTCGACTACGTCCGCCGGGTCTTCCTCTTCGAGCCCGCCGACCGCTTCCGGGTACCCGTCGGCGAGGGCCCCGCCCCGCTCGGCGTGCCCGGCGAGGGCCTGCTGCGCTGCGCCACCGACTACCTCACCGGCTCGGCGGGCGTGCTGCGCGTGCTGAACCGGGCCAACCACGGCGGGCGGCCCGACTTCCTCCTCGACGAGGTCGGCTGGGCCGACGGGGCCGACCAGGCCGGCCGGGCCCGCGGGGCGACCCGGTGAACCAGCTCTGGCGCACCCTGCACGGCCACCGCGCCCCGTACGCCGCCATCGTCGCGGCCGGCGCCGCCAGCGCCGGCGTCGAGGCTCTGGTCCACCCGCTGCTGCTCAAGGCCCTGTTCGACCAGGCGATCATGACCGCCGACTTCCGCCGGTTCGTCTTCCTCGGCGCCTGCTACCTGGTGCTCGGGCTCGCCCTCAACCTCACCGGCTACGCGATCGCCTGCTGGCGCAAACGCTTCGAGAACGGCGTCGTCCTCGCCCTGGAGAGCGAACTCCTCGCACGCACCCTCGGCCTCGACGGCCGCCGCCACGCCGAGAGCGGCCACGCCTCCTACGTCAGCCGCATCCACAACGACGTCCGCGAGGGCGTCCTGCCGGCGATCGACGTGGCCGTCCGCATCGCCCGCCAGGCCGTCTCCTCCACCGTCTTCCTCGGTGTGCTGCTCTACCTGTCCTGGCAGGCCAGCCTGATCCTGCTGGTGATCGTGCCGCCGCTGGTCCTGGTCAGCAACCGGCTCGCCAAGCGCATCGCCAAGAACACCGAGGCCGAGCGCGAGGCCGAGGCGCGCTACGTCAACACCCTCACCCGCACCCTCGAAGCCTTCCACGCCCTGCGCGGCCTGTCCGCGCTGCTCCCCGGCACCCGCGCCGCCAACCGGGAGGCCCTCGGCGGCTTCCTCGGCATCACCTTCACCAACTACCGCCTGGGACAGCGGCAGCGCACCCTGAGCGACCTCGTGATGAACCTGTCCGACACGGCGTCCATGGTGATCGGCGCGTTCTTCGTCTTCTCCGGCCGGATGTCGTTCGGCAGCTTCCTCGCCTTCGTCAACTCCCTGTGGCGGGCCGTCACCGGCCTCTTCGACCTGGTCAACATGATCCCGCAGACCCGCCGCAGCACCGCCGTCCTGCAGCGCATCGAGTCCCTGCGCGCCTCGCACCCGGCCCCGTACCACGAGGAGGGCGCGCTGGTACGGGTCCGGGGCGCGCGCATCCGGTACGACTCCACCGAGGGGGCGGCCGGCGACACGGGCGGCGGCGGGGCGACCGTCGCCCTGCCCGACTTCGAGCTGCGGCCCCGCGAACACGCCCTGCTGCGCGGCCCCAACGGCTGCGGCAAGACCACCCTGCTGCACGTCATCGCGGGCACCCTCGCCCCCGACACCGGCACGGTCACCCTGCCGCCGCGCGTCGCCGCCCTCACCACCCCGGTCGACCTGCCGCCGCTGCCGGTACGCGAGCTGGTCACGGACCCGGCCCTGCGCACCGCCCTCGACCTCGACGCCCTCGCCGGCCACCTGCCCTCCGACCTGTCCTCGGGCCAGCGCCAGCGCGTCGGCATCGCGGCGCTGCTCGCCGAGGACGCCGACGTCTACCTCGCCGACGAGCCCTTCGCCAACCTCGACGACACCGGCCGCGCCCTGGTCCTGCGCCTGCTGCGCGAACGCATCGCGGGCCGCGCCCTGCTGGTCGTGCACCACGGCGACGAGGACCTCGACCGGGCCTTCGACCGGGTGGTGCGGCTGGGGCCCGCCCGGCGGATCATGGCCGGTGCCGCGACGCCCGGCCACGCCGCCGAACCGCCCGAATAGCTCCACCGGCAAGGCACTCCGGCGCCTCGCCCTCGTTCTCCCCCGGCCCTGACGGGCCGGGGGAGATTTCGCGCACGGGGGGCCTCACGGGCGAAGCCTTGAGGGAGCCGCGGCCTGTCCGGCCCTGAACGGCCGGACAGGCCCTGCCGTGCTGCGGGCCGGTGTCAGCAGCTCACGGGGCCGCCGCCCCGGCCACCAGCTCGCGGGCGGCCGAGGCGAACGCCTGCCGGTTGGGGTGGCCGGTCTTCTGCAGGAGGCTCGCCACGTGCTTCTCGACCGTGCGCGGCGAGATGTGCAGCCGGCCCGCGATGTCCTGGTTGCCGAACCGCTCCGCGAGCAGCCGCGCCACCTCGAACTCGCGCACCGTGATCCCGTGCCGCCGCAGTCCCGCCGGTACCCGCTCGGTCCCCGAACGCCGCTGCCGCACCGGCGCCCCCATCCCGCGCAGCAGCGCCCGGCAGGCGCCCGCGACCGCGGGCAGCCCCGCGCCGTGGAAGTGCTCCTCGGCCTCGCGCAGCCAGTCGACCGGCGCGCCCCAGCCGTCCTCGTACGCCGCCCGCGCCACAAGCCGCAGCCCCAGATGCCGGGCCACGGGATACGGCTCCGCCGCGTCGAGCGCCGCCCGGGCGGCGGCCGTCGCCTCGCCCGGCCGGCCCTCCCGGCCGAGCAGCACCGCGTGGGCCAGACCGGTGAACGGCCGGTTCCAGTGCGCCCGGGCCGCGCCCGCCGCCACCGCGCCGTTCAGCGCCTGCCCTTCGGATCCTGCCGGGCTCGCGGCTCCTGGCACGCCCGCCCCCTGATCCGGCCCGGTCCAGAACGCGGGCCCCAGGTGCGGTCGCCCCATGCGCCCCGCGAGGACGCCGAGCAGCACCGCCGGTCCGTACCGGCCGAAGTCGCCGGTCGCCGGATTCTCCGTGTCGTACGCGACGGCCTGCGCGAACTCCCGCTCCGCGGCCTCGTGGTCCTCCTCCAGGAGCGAGCAGAACGCCCGCGCGAGCCCGTACTCGCGCGCCCGCACCCCGGGCGCCGCGTCCACCAGCGGCGCGAGGCGCGTCAGGGCCTCGCCCAGCTCGGGCCGCCGGCCCTGATGGGCGCGACGCACGGCCTCCGCGAGCCGCCACCGCGCCTCGGCCCGGCCCAGACCGTGCCGGGACGCCTCGGCGACGCCGTCGCGGATCAGCTCACCGGCCGCCGTGAACGCCCCGCGTCTGATCCGGTCGAGCGCCAGGGCGTATCCGGTCTCGTGCACGACCGGCAGCAGCCCCGCCCCGGCCGCCTCCCGGCGGGCCTGCTCGACGGCGGCCGTCAGTCCGTCGGACCGCAGGGCGAGCCGGGCCAGACAGGAGTCGGCGGCGATGCGGAGCGGGCCGAGGCCGTGCGCGACGGCAAGGCGCCGGGCCCGTACGAAGGCGTCCGTGGCGGCCTGCTCGTCGCGGTCCGCGGTGAGCCGGCCGAGCGCGAGCAGGGCGCGCCCGGCGGCCTCGGGCAGTCCGGCGGCGTGCGCCGTCTCGGCCGCGCGGCGCGCGGCGCCGGCGGCGGTCCGCAGCCGTCCGGGCGCGACCCGGCCCGGCTCCACGTGCGCGGCGGCCAGCTCCACGACGGCCGTGCGGTCGTCGTCGGTGCCGTCCCCGAGGAGCCAGCGCGCGACGTCCAGCTCCCGCACGGCCTGGGACGGGCGTCCGGCGAGCCCGTGCAGCTCGGCGAGCCGGGCGTGCAGGGTGGCGCGGAGCGGCTCCGGAGCCGGGCCGGCCGGGTCGGACGGGCGGCTCTCCGGGACGGCCGCCGCGGAGGCGCCCCCGGATCCGGGCCGCTCGACGGCGAGCCGGTCCGTCACACACGCGGGCAGGGCGTCGAGCCGGCCCGTGTGGAGCGCGGTGTCCAGGAGCCGGTCGAGGACGAGGGCGTGCGGCCCGGGTGCCGTGGCCGGGTCGAGCAGATCGTGGGCCCGGCGCAGCAGTTCCAGGGCGCGGCCGGGCCGGTTCCCGGTCGTCGCCCGGTCGGCCGCCTCGGCGTAGTGCCGGGCGGCCCGCGCCGGCTCGCCGGCCCGCTCGTGGAGTTCGGCGGCGTGGGCACACCACGCGCCGGGCAGCCCCGGGTGCAGTTCGGCGAGAGCCCGCGCCGCCCTTCGCGCGAGGCCGGTCCGCTCGCCCGGCGCGAGGCCCTCGCACACGGCCCGGGCGGCCAGCGGCGGATGGAAGGCGTACCACTCCGGCTCCGCCGGGTCCGGCACGAGTAACGAGGCGTCGACCGCGGCACCGAGCACCGCCGCGACCTCGCCGTCCGCGCGGGCGGCCGCGCGGCGCACGACGGGCACGGGGAACCGCTCCCCGAACAGGGCGGCCAGGCCGAGGACTTCGCCGCCGAGCGGACCGAGCCGGGCGACCCGGCCGCGTACGCACTCGGCCACGGCGACGGGCAGGGCGCCCTGCGGGGCCCGCGCCAGCTCCCGTACGTAGAAGGGGACTCCGGCGCTGTCATGGAGCACCCGTCGCACGGCGGCGGGGTCGGCGCCCGGCATCAGGTGCCGCACGTCCTCCAGGGCCAGCGGTGTCGGTTCGATCGTGGCGGCGGTCCCGCTCCGCCGCGCCCGGGTCACGAGCGCGGTGGCCGGTCCCGGCTGCCTCCCCGTGGTGAGCAGCAGCGCGACGGGCAGCGGGCCGAGGTGGTCCAGGAGGTACTCGACGACCGCGAGGGTGCCGGTGTCGGCCGCGTCCAGGTCGTCCAGGACGAGCAGGGACCCTCGTCCCCGGCCCGTCACGGCGAGCAGTCGAAGCACCGCCTCCGCGGCCACCAGCGGGGACACGGCGGCGGCCCCCGTACCCGCCGTGCCGTCCATCAGCCGGGCCAGCACCGGCCCGTACCGCCCCAACTCCGCCGGATCCGGGTCCGCTTCGTCCCGGCCGAGGGTCAGCAGCGCCTCGGTCAGCGGACGGTACGGCAGGTCCGACGGCGTCACCGTCGCGGCTCGCCCCCGGGCCGTCACCATGCCCGCCGTCGCGAATTCGTTCG
>NZ_JBSGIW010000123.1:0-17682 GCF_053605265.1 Streptomyces sp. NPDC003943
GACTCCTCGTGCCGAGGAGTCGACGCCGTTCGCGCGAGAGGATCAGGCAGTTACGTCCTTCTCTTGGTCATGAGGAGCCCGCCCGCCACGAGGGCGAAGAGGCAGACGCAGGCACCGGTGATGACATTGCTGACGATCGCGCCGGTACTGGGGAACCGGGAGACCACCCACGGGGAGGCGATCAGCCACGCACCGAGCAGCAGCACCACGAAGTTGAGGTCCTGCGACCGCTCCGGAGCCATCGACATGGCGAGACCGAGGCCCGCGAGCGCGATGCCGACGATCAGGTTGCTGATGGCGAGTTCCGGCTTCGCGGCGGCGAAGTGGACCGTCCAAGCGGAGACCGCGGCGTAGATTCCGGCAAGGATCACAAGCTCCTCGACGGCCGCCACACCCCGGGTCTGGAGCACGCGGGCATAGCGTTCCCGCATTTCTCCGGCGTCCGGGTGTCCCCTGATGTCACCAGGACGGTGAGAGACGTCGGCCATGTGACTCGCCTCCTTCTGGCGTCTTGCACATCTGACCGCGTTCGCGGCATCGACGCCGCGGTTTCATTGTGCGCTTATCTGGCCTTTATGTGTAGATGTGCCCGATAAGGGATCCGCACAGAAAACCGCCGCAGGATATGCCCGGACCCGCCAAATGGGTGCCGCGCCTTCAACAAAAAGTCAGGAAATCAGCGACCGTACGGCACGGTCATGATCTCCATGTTGTGCCCGGACGGATCGAGGAAATAGGCGCCCCGGCCGCCGAACAGCCCGTTGACCTCGCCGGGCCGGCCGTGGTGCGGGTCCGCGTAGTACGTGACGCCCTTCCGCTCCAGTCGGGCGATCATCGTGTCGAACTCCTCCTCGGGGACGAGGAAGGCGTAGTGGGTGGGGGTGAAGTCGGCGTCCGTCTCGTAGTAGTCGAGAGTGACGCCGTTGCCGGTGTCGATCGGCAGGAACGGCCCGAACGGGGCACCGACCTCCAGGCCGAGCACCTCGGCCAGGAATTCGGCGGAGGCCCGCCTGTCATGGGCGTGTACGACGGTGTGGTTGAGCTCGACGGCCACAGGGAGTCCTTTCGCAGGGTGAGCGCTGGTTGCGTCCTTCTCCCGTACGTGCGTGCGCCGTGCGCGCGCGGTACGGGGCGGACGACCGCGGCGGACCCCGCGCCCACCGTCCGGCGGCGCTCACGCCACGGCCGGGCGCCTCTCTCGATCACGGCCCATGGCCGACCCGGCAGTCATACCGTCACGCTAAACCCGGCGGATCTTCCCGGGCAACGACGTTTACGAGCCACACCGGCCGGACCCGCGCGCCGCGTGCGGCGACCGCCCCGCGGCGTAGCCTGGAAGTGGACTCGGGGGTCACACGTTCCACCGCCGGGAGGCGGACGAATAATGACCGGAATCGTTTCCAGGAGCTTCGACTCCGCAGACGAGGTCCGCCCGTTCGAGGGCGGCAAGGGCAAGCTGGACCTGCTGACCACCGACAGCGGCGCGGTGGGCCGGGCAGTGTTCGAGCCGGGCTGGAAGTGGTCCGAGCACGTCAAGCCCATCGCCGGCACGGACAGTTGCCAGGCCCACCACGTCGGATACGTGGTCAGCGGCCGGATGACGGTGGTCATGGACGACGGCGAGTCCGCCGACCTGGTGCCCGGCGAGTTCTACGAGATCCAGCCGGGGCACGACGCCTGGGTGGTCGGCGACGAGCGCTGCGTGGCCCTGGACTGGGTCGGCTTCGTCGACTACGCGAAGTCGTCCGGCTCCTGAAGGCGTTCGGCTCCTGAAGTCGTCCGGCTCTGAGGGCGTTCGGCTCCTGAGGGGCGTCGGCTCGGTGAACGCCCGCCCGGCGTGCGCGCCGGCGCCGCCTCGACGACCGGATCGACCCCGACGTCCGACAGGCGAAAATGCCGTGGCAGCCGTCCCGGCCGGGCTGTCACGATCCCGGCATGAGCCGAGATCGCCGCGTCCAGCCGCCCCGCACCGCCGACGAACGCACCACCCTCACCGCCGTGCTGGACTTCCAGCGCGACACCCTCGTCGTGAAGTGCGCCGGCCTGACGGACGAGCAGCTGCGCGAACGGGCGGTCAGCCCCTCCGGGCTCTCGCTCCTCGGTCTCGTCCGGCACGCGGCGGAGGTCGAGCGCGGCTGGTTCCGCAACGTGATCAACGGGGAGCGCAGCCGCAGCCCCTGGACCCCGCCCGGCTCCACCGACTGGGCCGACTTCGACGTGGCCGGCGCCGACGTCGCCGAGGCGTTCACCATCTGGCGCGACGAGATCGCCCGCGCCCGTGCGATCGTCGCGGCCGCCCCCTCCCTCGACGTCACGGGCAGCCTCGGCGAGGAGGTCTTCTCGCTGCGCTGCGTCCTCGCCCACATGATCGAGGAGTACGCGCGCCACAACGGCCACGCCGACCTGCTTCGAGAGCGGATCGACGGAAGCACGGGCGAGTAGCCGAGGAGACGGGGTAACGGGGCGGCCGGACGCCGTTGTTATCGTCGCCCGCATGCCTGAACTGATCACTCCCACCGTCCGACTGCACGCCTCCTGGCTCGAGGCCCGCGCCGAGTGGGGCCCCGGCGCGCACCAGGACGGCGCCGGCCTGTGGCTCGCGCCGGACTTCGACCTCGCCGACCCCTCGGCCTTCGCCGACTGGGTTGCCCAGCTCCGGGCGCAGTCCGACCACGGCAAGCCCGTGCCCGAGGGCCGGGTGCACGCCACCCATTGGTGGATCGTGGAGGACGACACGTACCTCGGCGCCATCGACCTGCGCCACGAACTCAACGACTTCCTGCTCCGGGCCGGCGGCCACATCGGCTACAGCGTGCGCCCCTCCGCCCGCCGCCGCGGCCTCGCCACCTGGGCCCTCGCCGCCGTCCTGCCCGAGGCCCGCGCCCTCGGCCTCGGCCGCGCCCTGCTCACCTGTGACGACACCAACCTCGCGTCGGCCGCCACGATCGAGCGCAACGGCGGAGTCCTGGAGGACGTCCGCGAGACCGAGGCCGGGGTGAAGCGGCGCTACTGGATCGCCGTGTAGGCGTCCGTCACCGTGTCGGCGGCGCACCCCGCGCGCTCGTACGCGTGCCGCAGCGCCGCCGCCGCGTGCTCGCGGGCGACCTCCTCGTAACCGAAGCGCTGGTGCGCGAGCCGTACCACGTCCTCGACGGTCACGATCGCTGGTTCGCCGCGGCCCGCCCTGCCCCGGGCGGCGGTGACGGCGAGCTCGGCGGAGCGGCTCAGGGCCCGTACGTACGCCTGCCAGGCCAGCGCCCGGGCGCGGCGCGGGGCGAGCGGACGCACCGCGCGGCCCTTCCAGCGGGCGCCCGCCGCCATGAGGACGGCGCCGGCCACCACCACCAGGACGCCGAGCACGGCGTCGGGACTCACGTTCACACCGCCTCCCTTCCCCGGCCGAGCGCGGGCCGAACCCACCGGAGGAGACGGTGGTACGGGGGCGGCGGATGCGTGACACCTGCAACTTACTCGTGTCACCATGGGGTGAGCAGCAGCCGCCACCGCACCCGGTCAGGCCCAGGAAGGCACGTCCATGACCACCGAGAACCCCCTCGTCGCCACCACCCGCGGCCCGGTCCGCGGCGAGCGCCGGGCCGACGGAAGCTGCCGCTTCCTCGGCATCCCGTACGCGCAGCCGCCCGTCGGCCCGCTCCGCTTCGCGGCCCCCGTGCCGCCGGAGCCGTGGACCGAGCCGCTGGACGCCACCGCGTACGGGCCGACCGCCCAGCGCCGCCCCTTCGCCGAGGTCACCACCATCCCCGAGCCGTCCATCCCGGGCGAAGGCGTGCTCAACCTCAACGTCTTCACCCCCGCGGCCGACCCGGCGGCCGGGCTTCCGGTGCTCGTGTGGATCCACGGCGGCGGTTACCTGGCGGGCTCGGCCGCCAGCCCCTGGTACGACGGCGCCGCCTTCAACCGCGACGGCGTCGTGCTCGTCTCGCTGGGCTACCGGCTCGGCATCGAAGGCTTCCTGCACCTGGACGACGCACCCGACAACCGCGGCGTACGGGACTGGGTCGCCGCCCTGGAGTGGGTCCGCGACAACATCGCCCGCTTCGGCGGCGACCCGGCGAAGGTGACGATCGCCGGGCAGTCGGCGGGCGGCGGCGCCGTCCAGACCCTGCTCGCCGTGCCGTCGGCCCGCGGCCTCTTCCGTGCCGCCCTGTCCGTCTCCGGCGCCGTGACGGGGCCGGACGGGCCGGAGGTCGCCCGGGCCGTGTCCCGTCTCTTCACCGCCAGGACCGGCCTGCCCGCCACGGCCGCCGCGCTCCAGGACCTGAGCGACGACGAACTCCTCGACCTCCAGGACCGGCTCGGCGAGCCCGGCCCGGACCGCGAGGGCCTGCCGCCGATGCTCTCGCTCGTGCCCCTCGCCGACGGCGAGCTGATCCCCGAGCCCGTCCTGGACGCGCTCACCCGGGGCGACGCCGGTGCCGACGTGCCGCTGATGCTGGGCTTCACCGCGCACGAGTTCAACATGATCCCCGGCCCCGGCGCCGACGGCCCGCCGCTGCCGGTCCTGCTCGGCGGCCTCGGCCTCACCGCTGACCGCGCCGCCACCTTCGCCGAGACGTACGCGGACACCGCCCCGTCCGGCCTCTTCGGCCAGGCCCTCACGGACGTCACCTTCCGCGCCCCGGCCCTCGCCGTCGCCGACGCCCGCGCCGCGCGCTCCCGGCCCACCTGGCTCTACCAGTTCGAGTGGGCCTCGCCCGTCAACGGCCAGGCGTACCACTGCCTGGACCTGCCCTTCGCCTTCGACCTGCTCGCCGCCGAGGGCGTCGAGGCCGCGGCGGGTCCCACCCCGCCCAAGGCGCTCGCCGACACACTGCACGGCGCCTGGGTCGCCTTCGTCACGCACGGGGATCCGGGCGCGGACTGGCCCCCGTACACGGCAGCCGCACGGGTGACGAGGATCTGGGACGCGACTCCGCGCACGGCGGAGGACCCGTTCGGCGGCCTGCGGGCGATCTGGCTCGACTGAGTCCCTGTTCCGCCTCAGCCGAGCGGCACGCTCCGGTAGTGCGTCGTCAGGCGGCCGTCCTCCGTCAGCAGATGGAAGGCCAGCGACGGCGCCAGCTCGTCCCGGAACACGTAGTCCGCCGGGCCGGTCTGCTCCCAGGGCAGCTTGCTCATCGACACCACGCCGGGAGCCACCAGGACCGGGCGGCCCGCGAAGGAGGTGGCCGTGGCGGAGTGGGTGTGGCCGCAGAGGAAGGCGCTGAGGGAGGGGTGGCGACGGGCCAGTTCGGCGAGCCGGTGCTCGCCGAACTGGCGGATGCTGTCGACGAACGGGATGCCGAGGGCGGTCGGCGGGTGGTGGAAGCCCACGAGCACCGGGGTGCCCACGGGCGTGCGGGACAGCTCCTCGTCCAGCCAGGCCAGCGTCTCCTCCTCCAGGTAGCCCTCGTCCTTGCCCGGCACCGAGGAGTCGCACAGCGCGAGCACGAAGCCGTCGCCGCGCAGCACCTGGTTCACCGGCGCGTCCGGGGCCGGCGGTTCGGCACCGAGGAGGACCCGGCGGAAGGCGTCGCGGCGGTCGTGGTTGCCGGGACAGGTGAGCACCGGGTGCCGGGAGGTGAGGACGTGGTCGCGCAGCCAGGCGTACTCCGACTCCTCTCCGTGGTCGGCGAGGTCGCCGGTGACGATCACCGCGTCCAGGTCGTACGCGAGTGAGTCCAGGTACGCCATCGTGGCCTCCGTCCGCTCCTTGCTGCGCGGTGAGGCGTCGTCGATGTGGGTGTCACTGAGGTGCGCGATCACGATCACGGTGGTGTCCCTTCACGGTCGGTCCCCGGCCGAGGCGCTGTTCACGCCGCGTTCCGCAGCGGAACGTATCGCGCTCCCGGCGCGCCCCGCGCGGGCCAACCACCCCGGATTGGCCCTTTCCTGACGCTCCGCCACGGCTAGCATCCGGAGCGTCCCGCCGCGCGGCAGGGACCCGCCGAAGGGAACAGCCATGCTCAAGCGGTTCGCCGAACTCTCCACCCCGCTGGTCGCCGACGCCTGCGTACGGCTCGGCGAACCGCTGCGGGCCGCGCCCGCGGGCGTCGTGCCCGTGGTGCCCGGGCGCCGGGTGGCCGGACGCGCCCTGCCCGTACGGCACTACGGCAGCGTCGACGTCTTCCTGGAGGCCTTCGCGACCCGGGCCGCACCCGGCGACGTGCTCGTCATCGACAACGCGGGCCGCCGGGACGAGGCGTGCATCGGCGACCTCGCCGTCCTGGAGGCCGAGGCGGCCGGGATCGCCGGCGTCGTCGTCTGGGGGTTGCACCGGGACACGCCCGACCTGGTGGAGATCGGGCTGCCGGTCTTCTCGTACGGGGCCCACGCCCCCGGCCCCGTCCGGCTCGACCCGCGCGGGCCCGAGGCGCTGCGCACCGCCCGGTTCGGCGAGCACACGGTCGGCGCCGACGACGTGGCGTTCGCCGACGACGACGGGGTCCTGTTCGTGGCGGCCGGTCGCGCCGAGGCGGTGCTCGACACCGCCGAGGAGATCTTCCGCACCGAGCGGAACCAGGCCCGGCGGATCCGGGCGGGGGAGACGCTGCGCGACCAGACCCGGTTCGCCGAGTACCTGGAGCGGCGGGCCGAGGACCCCTCGTACACCTTCCGCCGGCATCTGCGGCGGATCGGCGGTGCGATCGAGGAGTGAGCCCGGGCCAGGTGTCACCCCGGCGGCGCCGGACGGCGGTGCGATCGTCGAGCAGCCCTCGGAGACCGGCCGCGAGCGGGCCGTCAGCCGACGGGCGCGGGGCGGGAGCCGGGTCCCGCCGGGCGAGCGCCGTGGAGGCGTCGGGTCCCGGTAGACGGGGGTCGGGCCCCGCCGGGCGCCGGGTCCCGCCGGGCGCGGGATCCGTCCCCGCCCGCTCAGCCGGCGCGGAAGCCGATCGTGCCGTCGGGCAGCACCGCCTCGACCTCCGCGCCGTGCTCGACGGTGCGGCTGACCGTGCAGTACTTCTCGTGGGTGAGCCGCACCCCGCGGGCGAAGACCTGCGGCGCCCGCGGGTTGTTGTCGGGCAGCTCGAACTCGTAACTCACCCTGATCCGCCCGATCCGGCCGTCGTCCTCGGGGCCGGCGACACCCTCCACCACGATCCGCAGGTCGTCGTGGTCGACGGCCCGCGCCGTACGGTCGATGACCAGGCCGCCGCAGCCGCCCATCGCCGCGAGCAGCAGCTCTACCGGCGTGAACGACGGCTGCGCGTCCGCGTCGTCGGCGGCGGCGATCCGCACCTCGGCGCCGCGGTCGTTGCGGGCGGTCCAGGTGCGGTAGCCGGTGCGGACGGTCTCGATCCGGTACTCGTCGGCCATGGCGGCGGGTTCTCCTCAGGGGCGTACATGGTTCGGACGCGGGCGCGCGCGCGTGCCCGTACCCCACATCCCATCACTCCCCGGCGGCCGCACCCGCCACGGGCACGCGCGAGGACACGCGAACCCGCTCCTCCTCCCGGACCACGTCCGCCCACGCGTCCGCCACCGTGCCCCACACCGCCCGCAGCCGCGGCTCCGCCTCCCGTACGGACACGACCACGCCGTCCGGATCGCGGCCGTCGGCCCGCACCCGGGGCGCGTCCGCCGCGGCCCACCCGGCGATCGTGCCGGTCAGCGCCTCCGGATGGAACTGCACGCCCCACGCGCACGCGCCGACCCGGAACGCCTGGTGGCGGCAGTCGTCGCCGGTCAACAGCGGCACCGCCCCGGGCGGCAGCCGGTCGATCTCGTCCCAGTGCCACTGGGCCGCGAGGGCGCCCTCGGGCAGCGCGCCGAACAGCGGGTCGCCGGCGGCCGAGGGCAGCCGCCGCAGCGGTACGGGGCCGAGCTCGGGGCCCTCGGCGCGTGCGGCCACGGAGCCGCCGAGCACATGGGCCAGGAGCTGGCCGCCGAGGCAGACGCCGAGGACGGGTACGCGGGCCTCGACCGCCTCCCGTATCAGCGCCCTGACGCGGGGCAGCCACGGCGCGGTGGAGTCGTCCTCGCAGTTGACCGAGCCGCCCAGGACGATCAGCCCCGCCCAGCCGTCGAGCGAGACCGGCAACTCCTCGCCGCGCCACGGGTGATGGACCCGGGCGTCGAGCCCGGCCGCCCGCAGCCGCTCACCGACCAGGCCGGGCCCGGCACCGTCCTCGTGCTGCACCACCAGTACCTTCGTCACAGTCGCCCCACCTCCACGATGTCTGTTGCCTTCGAGGGGCGCCGAAGAAACGTCTCCGCGGGCCTGATCGCCATGCTTGACTGCGCGGATGGCGACGAACATGGGGATCCCCCCGGCCCGACCAGGCCGGGTACGTGCCGCGGGCTGAGTACCCGGAGCGCGGGAACTGAGTACCGGCTCCCATGTCCCGGTACCGGCCCCGGCGCTGGAATGGCGTCATGACCACCGACGCCTCCCCGCGCACCCGCCCCCTCCACCAGGTCACCGCCACCGCCACCGCCACCGGCTCGGCCCTCGCCGTGGCGCTGCTTCCGGTCGTGGTCGGTGCGCTGCTCGCCCGGTCGGCCGGCGGCGACCCGATGGCGTCCGTCAACGCGCTGATCACGGGCGGCGGCCCGCGGACCCGGCTGTCCCGGGCCACGCTGCGCGGCTGCGGCGACCGCGCGGTCGCCCGGGCCCGTGGCGCCTGGGGTCACTCGCCCCTGCGGGCGTGGAGGAAGCCCTGCGGCGTGCGCTGCTCCGGGGCGGGTTCGCGGACGAGGCGCGCGGTCACGGCGAAGCCGGCTTCACCGAGCAGCGCCTCGACGCGCCCGACCGGGTACCGGTAGACCTCCAGGTCGACCTCGTGGCCGTACGCCTGCTCCAGACGCACCCGCTCGTCACCGACCTTGAACGCCAGGAGCAGCGGCGCGCCCGGCGCGAGCACCCGGTGGAACTCGGCGAGGACCACGGCGAGTTCATCCGGCGCCATGTGAACGGTCGAGTACCAGGACAGCGCCCCGGCGAGCGAGCCGTCCGCCAGGTCCAGGCCGGTCATCGAACCGACCTCGAAGCGCAGCCCGGGATACGACTCCCGGGCCACCCGGATCATCCCGGGGGACAGGTCCACCCCGAACGCGTCGACCCCGAGCCCCCGCAGGAAGTCCGTCACCCGCCCCGTCCCGCAGCCGAGATCCCCGACGAGCCCGCCCCCCGCTCCCCGTACCTCCTCGGCGAAGGCGACGAGCATGGCCCGGTCGAGCGGTGTGGTCGCCAAGTCGTCGGCGAGCAGCCGCTGGTAGGAGGCGGCGACGGTGTCGTAGGAGGTGCGGGTGGCGGCGACGCGCGTGGACTCGGTCATGACGGGGGAGGGTAGCCCGGCCCGCTGACAGCGCCGCCCCCGCGCCCCGCCTGTTTGCGGAGCTGAGGTGAAAAGTGAGCCGTTCCCGTCCTGCCGGTCCGCCGGACGGGTGATGATCCACTCGTCACAACTGCCGAGTAACCTCATCGGCTCACCCCTCGTCGAAAGGGCAGCGCCCATGGAAGCGCAGGACCGCGCCGCACAGCACGATCCGGAAGACGCGCCGCCGCGCGGCATCGGGCGGCGGCGATTCCTCGGGTACGTGCTGGCGGCGCCGACCCTCACGGTCGCCGCGCAGCTCGGGGAGGAGGTGCTCGCGCCCGCGCGGGCGGAGGCGCTCGTGCCCGGGGTGGTGCCGTCGCTGCCGGGGCCCGCCGACATCTACGACCTCAACGACATGCTCACCCATGCCGCGCTGCCCACGGCGAACCTCATCACCATCCGCGTCGACCCGGACGGCACCGCCCACTTCGCGCTGCCCCGCGCCGAGGTCGGACAGGGCATCACCACCTCCACCGCGATGCTCATCGCCGAGGAGCTGGACCTGCCGATCGACCGGATCAAGGTGACGCTCGCCGACGCCCGTCCCGAGCTGCTCTTCAACCAGCTCACCGGCGGCTCCAACACCACCATCTCCACCTTCACCCCGGTCCGGGTCGCCGCCGCCGTGGCCCGCGGCCGGCTGCTGCGCGCCGCCGCGCTCGAACTCGGCGAGGCCGTCGAGACGCTGACCGCCAAGGCCGGGATCGTCACCTCCGCCGGCGGCGTCCGGCTGAGCTACGGCGAGCTCGCCGTGAAGGCCGCCGCGCTCGCCGACACGCAGGTCTCCGTCACCCTCAAGGACCCCGCCCAGTTCCGCGTCATCGGCACCGCGCAGCGCCGCGTCGACGCACTGGAGGCCGTCACCGGGCGGAAGAAGTTCGCCATGGACGTCCAGGTCCCCGGCGCCCTGCCCACCATGGTCTGCCGCCCGCCCACGATCAACGGCACCGTCCGCTCGGTCGACAACCCGGCCGAGGTCCGGGCCATGCCCGGCATCACCGACGTCGTCGCCGTCTCCACCGGCGTCGCCGTCCGCGGCCGCACCTTCGGCCAGTGCATCGACGCCGTCCGCGCCCTCAAGGTCACCTGGGGACCGGGCACCGTCGAGGGCGCCTCCGACGCCACCGTGCTCGCCGAGCTCCGCAAGGCAGAACTGCCTCTCGTCGTCCCGCCGCTGGACCTGCTCACCAAGTCCGTCGACGCCCGCTTCACCTTCCACTTCGCCAGCAACAGCGCCCTGGAGACCAACAGCGCCATCGCCGACGTCCGCCCCGACTCCGCCGAGATCTGGGCCAGCCTCAAGTCGCCGATCGTCGCCCAGGAGAAGATCGCCCTCCAGCTCGGGCTGCCGGTGACCGCCGTGAAGGTCCATGTCACCGAGGGCGGCGGCTCGTTCGGCCGCAAGCTGTTCCACGACGCCGCCGGCGAGGCCGCCGAGATCTCGAAGGCCATGGGCAAGCCCGTGCGCCTCATGTGGCACCGCACCGACGACTTCCGCCAGGGCCGGACGCACCCGATGGCCACCTCCCGGGTGCGGGCCACGTACGCGCTCGGCGAGGTCCTCACGTACGAGCTGCGCCACACCTCCGTCGCCACCGACTTCGGCCACGGCATCGGCGAGATCATCACCTCGGAGGCGGCGCAGCTCCCGGTCGCCGACCTGACGTTCTCCGAGACGATGTTCCAGCTCACCCAGTCGAGCCCGTACCACTTCGGGGTGACCACGCAGCTTCTCAGCGAGGTCGACCACGGCTTCAACACCGGCTCCATGCGCAACATCTACTCGCCCAACGTGCGCTGCGCCCAGGAACTCGTCGCCGACGAGCTCGCCAGGCGGATGTGCGAGGACGCGCTCGCGTTCCGGCGCCGCTTCCTCAGGGACGAGCGGGCCCGGGCCGTGCTCGACAAGGTCGCCGAACTCGGCCGCTGGGGGCGGCAGATGGTGCCGGGCACGGCGCAGGGCATCGCGGTCCACCCCGAGTACCACGGCTTCGTCGCCGTCCTCGCCGAGATCGACTGCCGCCCGGAGACCACCGGCCGGAAGATCCGCGACGCCTACACCGGGCCGCGCGTCACCAAGGTCGTCTGCGCGGTCGACGTCGGCCTCGCCGTCAACACCCGCGGTCTGGAGGCCCAGATGATGGGCGGCATCATCGACGGCATCGCCCTCACCCTCACCTCCGGCCTGCACCTGCAGGACGGGCACTTCCTGGAGGGCAGCTGGGACAACTACTTCTACACCCGGCAGTGGAACACCCCGCCCGAGCTGGAGATCGTCGTCATGCCGCCGACCACCGGCAAGCCGGGCGGCGCCGGCGAACTGGCCGTCGCCGCCTCCATGGCCGCCGTGGCCTGTGCGTACGGCCGGGCCACCGGCACCATGCCGACCACCTTCCCGGTCAACCACGGCGAGCCGCTCGGCTTCACCCCGCTGCCCACCGTCCCGCCGGTCCCCGCGTCACCGACCGACGGCCGCGACCGCGTCCTCTAGTACTCAAGTAGTACTCCAGACCTCTTCCCGACCAGGAATTCAGGAGCCTTCGTGCCCCAGCACACCTTCATCCTCAACGGCAAGGCCGTCACCGCCGAGGTCGAGGACGACGTCCGGCTGCTCTGGGTGCTCCGGGACGTCCTCGGCGTCACCGGCCCGAAGTACGGCTGCGGCCTGGGCGTCTGCCAGGCGTGTACGAGCCACCTCAACGGCAGGGCGTTCAACCCGTGCTGCGTCCCGGTGAAGGACATCGGGCCGACCGACGAGGTCACCACCATCGAGGGCCTGCCCGGCACCGTCGGCAAGGACCTGCACCCGATGCAGGAAGCCTGGCTCGACATCGACGTCGCCCAGTGCGGCTACTGCCAGCCGGGCCAGATCATGGCCGCCGTCGCGGCCGTGAAGCGGGCCCGCGAGGCCGGGCGGGAGGTCGACGAGGCCGATCTCGACCAGATCCGCAACATCTGCCGCTGCGGCACCTATAACCGTATTCGCGAGGCCATCAAGGAGGGCGCCCGCCGCATGCCGTGACGCCGGCCGGGCGCGGCGCCGAAGACGACGAAGGAGTGCGGTCGATGTCCGGAAAGATCGTCCAGTTCATCGGGATCTCCCTCGACGGTTACATCGAAGGGCCCGGCCACGACATCAGCTGGCACCGCGTCGACGAGGAGCTGCACCGGCACCTCAACGAGGAACTCGCCGCCATGGGCGGGTTCCTCAGCGGCCGCCGCACCCACCAGCTGATGGCGGACTTCTGGCCCACCGCCGACCGCGACCCGGCAGCCACCCCCGCGATGCGGGAGTTCGCCGGGATCTGGCTGTCCAAGCCGAAGTGGGTCTACTCCACGACGCTGGAGCGGGCCGACTGGAACACCACCGTCGTCCCCAGGGTGGACGCCGACGAGGTCCGCGCCCTGGCGGCGGCCGCCGACGGCGACCTCACCGTCGGCGGCGCGTCGCTCGCCGCCGCCTTCCGGGAACTGGACCTCATCGACACCTACCACGTGTACGTCCACCCGGTCCTCGTCGGCCGCGGCACCCGCCTCTTCCCGCCCACCGACACCGACGCCGACCTGCGGCTCGAACGGACGCGGGCCTTCGGCAACGGAGTGGTGCTGCTGCGCTACCAGCGCCTGGGGCCGCTCTGACGCGGTGGCGGCCGGTGCCTCAGGAGCCGGCCCGTCGCTTGTTGTAGACGTCGAAGCCGACGGCCGCGAGCAGCACCAGACCCTTGATCACCTGCTGGTAGTCGGTGCCGACACCGACCAGGGACATGCCGTTGTTGAGCACGCCGAGGACGAGTCCGCCGATGATGGCGCCGAGGACGGTGCCCACGCCGCCGCTGGCCGAGGCGCCGCCGATGAACGCGGCGGCGATGGCCTCCAGTTCGAAGTTGATGCCGGCCTGGGGCGTGCCGGCGTTGAGGCGGGCGGCGAAGACCAGACCGGCGAGTGCCGCGAGGACGCCCATGTTGGTGAAGGCGAGGAAGACGACGCGCTTGCTCTTCACTCCGGACAGCTTGGCCGCTGCCTCGTTGCCGCCGATGGCGTAGGTGTGCCGCCCGATGACCGAGTTGCGCATCAGGTAGCCGAAGCCGACGAGCAGCACGCCGAGGATCAGCAGCACGACCGGCACGCCGTGGTAGCTGGCCAGCAGCAGGGTGAAGACGACCACGGCCGCGGTGATCACGGCGAGCTTGGCCAGGAACAGCCCGAGCGGGAGCACCTCGAGGCCGTACGAGGCGGTCTGCCGCCGCCCGCGCAGCTCCTGCAGGATCGCCACCGCCAGTACCGCGAGGCCGAGCAACAGGGTGAGGTTGTGGTAGTCGGTGTGCGGGCCGACCTCCGGGAGGAAGCCGCTGCTGATGCTCTGGAAGCCCTTGGGGAACGGCGCCACCGACTGCCCCTGGAGCAGGATCTGCGTGCCGCCGCGGAACAGCAGCATGCCCGCCAGGGTCACGATGAACGAAGGGATCCCCAGGTAGGCGATCCAGAAGCCCTGCCAGGCCCCGGCGAGGGCGCCGATCACCAGCGCGGCCAGCATCGCCACGGGCCACGACACGTGGTGTTCGACCATCATCACCGCGGCGGCGGCCCCGACGAAGGCGGCCAGGGAGCCGACCGAGAGGTCGATGTGCCCGGCGATGATGACGATCATCATCCCGATCGCCAGGATGAGGATGTAGCCGTTCTGCTGGATCAGGTTGGTGATGTTGAGCGGCTGGAGCAGGATGCCGTCCGTCCAGAACTGGAACAGCAGCACGATCAGCGCGAGGGCGACCAGCATGCCGTACTGGCGCACGTTGCCGCGGAGCGCGCGGGTCAGGACGGAGCCGGCGGACGGGCTCGGCCCGGCCTGCGGTGCCTTCGGGGACGAATCCGGGATGATCTCGGTCTGGGCCATGCCTTACACCTGCTCGTTGCTGGATGCGGCGCTCATGGTCATGAGCCGCATGAGGGATTCCTGGGTGGCGTCGGCGCGGGTCACCTCGCCGGTGATCCGGCCTTCGGCCATGGTGTAGATCCGGTCGCACAGGCCCAGGAGTTCGGGGAGTTCGGACGAGATGACGAGCACTGCCTTGCCCTGGGCGGCGAGCTCGGCGATGACGGTGTAGATCTCCGCCTTCGCGCCGATGTCGATGCCGCGGGTGGGCTCGTCGAGGATCAGCACCTCCGGCTCGGCGAAGATCCACTTGCTCAGGACGACCTTCTGCTGGTTGCCGCCGCTGAGGGTGCCGGTCCGGGTGAAGACCGTCGGGGCCTTGATGTTCATGGTGCGCCGGAAGGACTCGGCGACCCGGGTCTCCTCGTGGCGGTCGACCCGGCCGTACCGGGCGACCTTGCCGAGCGCGCTCAGCGAGATGTTCCGGCTGATGTCGTCGATGAGGTTGAGGCCGAGCTGTTTGCGGTCCTCGGTGACGTACGCGATGCCGTGCCCGATCGCCTCGGGCACCGTCCGGGTGCTGACCACCTGGCCGTGCAGCCGCACCCGGCCGGCGGCCCAGCGCCCGTACGAGCGGCCGAAGACGCTCATCGCCAGTTCGGTGCGGCCGGCGCCCATCAGGCCGGCGATGCCGACGATCTCGCCGCGCCGCACGTTCAGCGAGGCGCCGTCCACCACCGTGCGCTGCTGGTCGATCGGGTGCCGCACGCTCCAGTCCTCGATCTCGAAGGCGACGTCGCCGAGGTCGGGGGTGCGCTCGGGGTAGCGGTGCTCCAGGTCGCGGCCGACCATGCCACGGATGATGCGGTCCTCGGAGATGCCTTCGGAGCCGATCGCGAGAGTCTCGATGGTCTGCCCGTCGCGCAGGATGGTCACGGCGTCGGCGATCCGGGCGATCTCGTTCAGCTTGTGCGAGATGACGATGCAGGAGATGCCCTGGGCCTTGAGTTCCAGGATCAGGTCGAGCAGCTTGCGGCTGTCCTCGTCGTTGAGCGCGGCGGTCGGCTCGTCCAGGATGAGCAGCTTGACCTTCTTGGCGAGCGCCTTGGCGATCTCGACCAGCTGCTGCTTGCCCACGCCGAGGTCGGCGACCCTGGTGTGCGGGCTCTCGTCCAGGCCGACCTGGCGCAGCAGTTCGGCGGCGTGGGTGAGGGTCCGGTGCCAGCTGATGACGCCCCGGGTGGCGTGCTCGTTGCCCAGGAAGACGTTCTCGGCGATGGACAGGTACGGCACCAGCGCCAGTTCCTGGTGGATGATGACGATGCCGCGCTGCTCGCTGGCCCGGATGTCCCTGAAGCGGCACGGCTCGCCCTCGAAGAGGATCTCGCCCTCGTAGCTGCCGTGCGGATAAACGCCGCTGAGCACCTTCATCAGGGTGGACTTGCCGGCGCCGTTCTCGCCGCAGATGGCGTGCACCTCACCTGCGGCGACGCTCAGGTTGACGGCGGAGAGGGCCTTGACGCCGGGGAACGACTTGCTGATCGACCGCATTTCGAGAACGGGTCCAGCCATGGTTGTGCGTCCGTATCGTTCGGGGCGGTGCGGGCCTGATCTCGGGGCGCCGCACCGCCGTTTCGGCAGGGGCCCGGCGACCGGGCCCCGCGGGCTACTTGAGCTGGTCCGCGGTGTACTGGCCGCTGTCGACCAGGACCTTCCGGTAGTTGTCCTTGTCGACGCTGACCGGCTGCAGCAGGTGCGCCGGGACGGTCTTGACGCCGTTGTCGTACTGCTTCGTGTCGTTGACCTCGGGCTTGCCGCCGGTCAGCAGCGCGTCGCCCATCTGGACGGCGACCTTGGCGAGCAGGCGGGTGTCCTTGTAGACGGTCTGGGTCTGCTCGCCGGCGATGATCGACTTCACCGAGGCCAGCTCGGCGTCCTGGCCGGTGACGACGGGCAGCGGCTTGGCACCGCCGTAGCCGACGCCCTTCAGGGAGGAGAGGATGCCGATCGAGATGCCGTCGTAGGGCGAGAGCACGGCGTCGACGCGGGCGGTGGTGTACGACTTGCTCAGCAGGTTGTCCATCCGGGACTGGGCGAGACCGCCGTCCCAGCGCAGCGTGGCGATCTGGTTGAACTGGGTCTGGCCGCTGCGTACGACCAGCTTCTTCTGGTCGATGTACGGCTTGAGGACGCTCATCGCGCCGTTGAAGAAGAAGGTCGCGTTGTTGTCGTCCGGCGAGCCGGCGAACATCTCGATGTTGAACGGGCCCTTGCCCGCCTTGAGCCCGAGCTTGTCGACGATGTAGCTGCCCTGGAGGACGCCGACCTTGTAGTTGTCGAAGGTCGCGTAGTAGTCGACGTTCCCCGTGCCGCGGATCAGCCGGTCGTAGGAGATCACCGGGATGTGGGCGTCGGCGGCCTTCTGCAGGACGTCGGTGAGGGAGGAGCCGTCGATGGCCGCGATCACCAGCAGCTTGGCGCCCTTGGTGATCATGTTCTCCACCTGGGAGACCTGGTTCTCCACCACGTTGTCGCCGTACTGCAGGTCGGTCTTGTAGCCCTTGGCCTGGAACTCCTTGACCATGTTGGCGCCGTCGTTGATCCAGCGCTCCGACGACTTGGTGGGCATGGCGATGCCCACGAGGCCGCCCTTGGCGTCCCCCTTGTCCGCGCCGTCGCCGACGCTGTTGGCGCTCTGGCCGCAGGCCGCCAGCGAGAGCACCAGGCCCGCGGCGACAAGACCCGCCGAAAACTTCCGCACAGTTCCTCCAGTGGTGTTCCGCGACCGGCGCAGAGCGACCCTGACTGGGCGACTGGGAGCGGTCGGGCTGAGCCGGCCGGGAGGTGGTTCCTCGGGACTGTGAGACGTCCGGGACACCGCTGTCCCGGCCTGGCGTGAGCATGAGTGTTAACGCTCACATCCGCGGAGTCAAGGGGTTGCGCGGCATCGCGGTACCCTCGGAATCCGGCCGGGGCGGTGCTTCCCGGCCGCGGCCGGTCTCGTAGGTCTTGACGAAGACGGTCGGTGAGGGCACTGTCACCGGTCAGGAATTGTTAGCGCTCACATTCCTCGGGCCCGGACGTGTCCGGGGCCGGGGTCGCGGACGGCACGCCCGTCCGGCTGTGGGCCTGCCGGGGCGGGAGCGTCCAGAGGGGGACCCTGCGGGATCCCTCTGCCGGGCTCCGGCCCGGGCCAGGGCTCCGGCCCAGGCCCAGGCCCGGGCTCGGGCTCAGGCCCAGGTCCAGGCCGGGCTCGGGTATGGCTCGGGTACGGGCTCCGGCTCGGGTCCGGGTTCGGGTCCGGGTTTCCGGCTCGGGCGCGGGTTCGGGCCCGGGCCCGGGTTCCGGCTAGTGCTCGGGCCTGGGTTCAGGTTCGGGCCTGGGTTCAGGTTCGGGCCTGGACTCAGGCTCTGGCCCGGGTTCCGGCTCGGGCCTGGACTCAGGCTCTGGCCCGGGTTCCGGCTCGGGCCTTGGCTCCGGCTCCGCGCC
>NZ_JBSGIW010000124.1:0-17392 GCF_053605265.1 Streptomyces sp. NPDC003943
GTGCCGTTCGACGCCGCGGCGAGGGCGGCGAGTTCGAGGGTGCGGATGTCGCCGCCGGCCTTCTGCCGGGTGCGGGCGTGGCGCAGGGCGGCCGCCTCGGCCGCCGGGAGGTCGAGGCCGGGGTCGGCGAGGCGCTCGTCGACGGCCTCCAGGAGGAGGTCGGCGAGGAGTTCGTCCTCCTCGTCCCGGGTTCCGGTGGCTCCGCCCTGGGCTCCTGCCGTACGGAACAGGTCGCCGTAGTAGGCGAAGCGGGCGTCCGCCGCCCAGCCGCCGGTGAGCGCCGAGACGCGCGCGGAGTGTCCGGCGGGCCCGGCGCCCGTGGCGACGGCGCGCAGCCATTCGTCCAGCTCGGCGGCGGGGTCGCGGGGACCTCCGATGCCGTGGACGAAGACCAGGCGAGGCTTCACTGCTCCCCCGTTCGACGCGGTGTCTCCGGGCGAACCCGGTGATGGTCCCGGTGATCCTTACGGGTGGGGTGGTGCGGGAGCAAGCCGCGGGCGGAGGAGCGTCGGATCTCGGCCAACTCCGCCCGGCAGCTTGGCGGGATGTGACGGGTCAGCGGTCGCTCTCGCGCACCAGGGCGTCGATCGTGGCGAGGGCGTCGTGGGCCGCGTACTCCTTGGCGAGCGCGGTGGCGCGCTCCCGGTACGAGGGCGTGTCGAGGACGGTGTCCACGGCCGCGCGCAGGGCCTCGTCGGAGGGGGCGGCGGTGCGCAGGTTGACGCCGGTGCCGGTCCACTCGACGCGGGCGGCGACCTCCGGCTTGTCCTCGGTGTCGCCGCCGATGACGAGGGGCACGCCGTGGCCGAGGGCGGCCTGGGTGCCGCCGTAGCCGCCGTTGGTGACCAGCACGTCGGCGAGCGGGAGCAGCGCGGAGAAGGGGACGAAGCCGGCGACGATCGCGTTGCCGGGTACCGCGGGCAGCGGGGCGGCGAACTGGTCGGCCGCGTCCGGGCGGCCAGTGGCGGCCACGACGAGGACGTCGGGGCGGTCGGCGAGGACCCGGACGGTGGGGATGACGAGGCGGGTCAGGTCGGTGTTGGCGAGGGTGCCCTGGGTGGTGACGACGATCCGCCGGCCCTCCTCGCGGGCCCGCAGCAGCTCCGGCCACCAGGCGGGCTGTTCCTGTCCGGCGGCGGCCGGGATCGGGATCGCGCCCGCGAAGCGCACGTTGCCGGGCATGTCGGAGCGCGCGTACTCGAAGCCCTCCACCGTCAGTTGCACGAACACGTCCGCGGCCCCGATCAGGTTCCGCCCGAGCGGCCCCTCCGGCAGGGTGGCCCCTGCGTCGGCGAAGCAGGCCCGCAGATGGTCCACGAGCGGCTCGCGCAGCTCGGCCATGTGGGCGGCGATCGCCGCGTACTGCTCGCGCTGGGCGTCGTCGACGGGCGGCAGCAGCCCGAGACCGTGCGGCGCGGTGTCCCGGCTCTCCACGCTCAGCGGCGTGATACCGACACTGAAGTGGGTGGGACGGTGGCCCTTCTCCTCGCCGAGTGCCAGCGCGAGGCCGCCGAGGAAGAGGTTGTCGTGGATCACGGCGGTCGCCTGGAAGTCGGCGAGGACCTCCTTCAGCGCCCGGCACTGCGCGGCCGTCGGGTCGCCGAAGACGTGCATGACGTCCCACATGATCTGCGCGGGCCCGGGCGGGATCGTCTCCCGCTCCGGAAACCTGGCCGAGAAGTCCCGGTCGTCGTAGTCCGCTTCGGCGGGCAGTGCGCGGAACTCCGGTCCCGCCGCCCGCACTTCCGCAGCGAACCGGGCTCCGCCGAGGAACACGACCTCGTGTCCGGCCTGCGAGAGGTGGCTCGCCATCCGCAGCAGCGGCGCGTGATGGCCGGACACGGGTGTGGCGGCGACGATGATCCTGGACATGCTGAAGTTCCCCCCTGTGAACGACTGTGGCGCGGCTGCGCGGGCGTCGTCGTGACGCGCGTAGGGGAGCGTACGACCTGCGGAAACGGATCCCGAAGGCTTTGGGACGCGACGGCGCGTCGGCCATCCGCGCCGACCGTGCGCCGGGGTCCGCGGGCGACGTCAGAGGCGGGGGCGGCGGCGCTTGGTCTTGGCGGCGACCCGCTCGCGCAGCAGTCGCAGATGGTGTTCGCCGCGCTCTCCGCCGAGTTCAAGCCGTTCGATGATGTCGGCGACGGTCTCGGCGTGCTCGGCGTTGCCGGTGAGGCCGATCCGTACGAGCGGCCAGAAGCCCTCCAGGGCGGCGGACCGGGACCGTTCCACCGTCCCGTGGTCCCGGAAGAACTCGCCTACGGACACTCTCCACAGCGTGTCGAGGAGCTCGTCCCGGGCGAGCGGCGACAGTTCGCCGGCGAGCGCGGCCATGATGACGCCGATGGCGGGCGGGGTGCACGCGAAGATCTCGCCGTTCCACTCGGCATGGCCGTCGAGGGTGTACCCGATCATGTCCCGGGCCGTCCCGGCGTCCAGGATGGCCTCGAAGAGCAGCGGCAGATGCTCGGCACTGTCACCGCAGCCGCAGCCGAGCGTCGCCCAGTCGTGCCGGTCGAGTTCGGCCCGAACGAGCTCACTGACCGCCATGCTGCCACCCCCCGGTACGACGATACCCGGGGCGGTGCCCGCCCGGCGGCCGGGGCCGTGGGCGGGCACCGCGGAGCTCAGGTTCAGTGCCAGTACTTCATGTCCGTACCTCCTCCGGTGAGCGTGGGCTGCACAGGGCTGGGCCGTGTCTTGTGGACTCGTCCGGACTCAGTGCCAGTACTTCATGTCCTGACCTCCTCCCCCGTGGCGGGGCGCAGCGTCACCTCGAAGCGGTCGAGTCCGCGGAGGGTGAGGTTGCGCCGGTGATCGGGTTCCGCGACCGCCCGTGCGCCGGGGTGGTCCGTGGCGAGGGTCCCGAGGACCGATCCGGCGAGCCGGATCGCCATGGACGCGCCCAGGCAGGCGTGGGCGCCGCGGCCGAACCCGAGGTGCGGGTTCGGGGCGCGGTCGAGTCGCAGCTCGGTGGGGTGGGCGAAGCGGCGCGGGTCGTGGTTGGCCGCGCCGAGGAGGAGGGTCACGGGGTCGCCCGCCTTGATGGTGACGCCTCCGAGTTCGGTGTCGGTGACGCAGACCCGGGCGTCGGCCTGCACCGGCGCGTCGTAGCGGACGAGTTCGTCGACGGCGGTGGCCGGGCCGGCGGCGCGGAAGGCGGCCGGGGCGCCCGGGGTGGTGAGCAGGGCCGCCGCGGCGTTGCCGACGAGGCGGGAGGCCGATTCGTAGCCGGCGTGGAGGACCGCGCGCAGGCTGTTGCGCAGGACGGCCGGGTCGACGCCGCTGTCGTCGGCGTGCGCGGCCACGTACGCGATGAGGCCGTGCTCGGGCGGGTCGGCGAGCCAGCCGCCGGCGTACGCGGCGAGTTCGGCGCGTGCGGCGACGGCCGGTTCGTGCTTCTCCGGCCAGAGGCCGGCGTCCATGCCGTCGACGACGGTGCGGGACATGGGCACGAACCAGTCGAGGTCGGGGGCCGGCACGCCGAGGAAGTCGGTGACGAAGCGCAGCGCGAGCGGTTCGGCGAGCTCGCCGACGAGGTCGAAGGTGGACCGTTCGGCCAGTTCGGCGAGGGTTTCCTTGACGTGCCGGTCGAGCCGTTCGTGCAGGGCGTGCCGGTCCTGGGCGCGGAAGCCGTCGAGCAGCAGGTGCCGGATGGCGGTGTGCTCGGGCGGGTCGAGGGTCTGGACGCTCAGCAGCGGGGCCGGGATGTCCTCGCCGGCCCGGCGCCAGTCGGAGGCGAAGCGCGTGGAATCGGTGAGGACGGCGAGGCAGTCGGCGTGCCGGGTGAGGACCCAGGAGCCGAGCGGTTCGTGCCACAGGACAGGGGTGGTTTCGCGCAACTCGGCATATGCCGGGTAGGGGTTCGGGAGATGCTCGGGAAGGGCGAGCCGAAGGATCGGATCAGCGGTCGCCGCCTGTTCGAGCTGTGCCACGAAACCTCTCCCCCTGCGCAGAAAGACCCTGGTGAAGGCCGTAAATGCTTGCGGTCGAGCAGTGCAGAGCAAACGTTTCGCCGGTGGGCGGTGCCGCTCCGCGGGCAATTCTCCGTGCTGATGGCCGGTGACGCTACCACGCAACTTCCGTGGCTGGTATGACTACCTGCCTCAGATCTTTCCGATCCTCACGGGGAGTAGCGGATGTCGGAGCAAGGCCAGACCATCGTCCATGACGTGCCGCTGAACGTCGCCCAACAGCCCGATCCCTACCCGCTGTTCGAGCGGATCCGCGAGCACGGGGTGGTGCAGCGGGTTCGGCTGAATCCCACCCTTGAAGTCTGGATGGTCACCGGCTACGACGAGGCGGTGGCCGCACTCACCGATCCGCGGCTGAGCAGCAGCCCGGCGGGGGTCAACGGGCTCGCCGAGGAGATGGCGCACCAGGAGCGCACCAACGTCCTGATGGCGAGCATGCTGGTGGCCGACGGCTCGGACCACACGCGCCTGCGGAACCTCGTCTCGAAGGCGTTCACGGCGCGCCGGATCGAGGCGCTCGCACCGCGGATCCAGGCGCACACGGACGCCTTCCTCGACGCGATCGCCGGCCGCGGAACGGCCGATCTGGTCGCCGAGTTCGCGCTGCCGCTGCCGATGGCCGTGCTCAGCGAGCTCATCGGCATCCCGGCCGAGGGGCAGCCCGATTTCGCCAAGCTGGCGGTCGGCCTCATCATGCCGCCCAACACTCCGGAGCGACTGGCCAAGGGCGCCCGGGCCCGCGCCGAACTCACCGAGTTCTACGAGCCGTTGATCGCGCTGCGGAAGAAGGAGCCGCGCGACGACCTGCTGAGCGCGCTGTGCGCGGCGCAGGCCGAGGAGCGGATCAGCGACCGCGAACTGACCGCGATGGCCATCCTGCTGACCCTCGCCGGGCACGAGACCACGGCGAGCCTGATAGCCAACGGCGTGCACGCGCTGCTGCGCCACCCCGAGCAGTTCGCGGCCCTGCGCGACGACCCGTCGCTGCTGCCGAACGCGATCGAGGAGCTGCTGAGGTACGAGGGGCCGGTCAGCCGCGGCGTCGCCCGCTTCACGGTGGACCCGTACGAGATCGGCGGCGTCACCATCCCGGCCGGCGAGATGATCATCATCGGGCTCGCGGCCGCCAACCGCGATCCGCAGCGCTTCGACCGCCCCGACCTGCTCGACGTGGCCCGTCGCGAGATGCCGCAGCAGCTCGCCTTCGGCCACGGCATGCACTTCTGCCTCGGCGCGCCGCTGGCCCGCGCGGAGGCCCGGATCGCCTTCGGCACGCTGCTGCGCCGCTTCCCCGACCTGCGGCTCACCGACCCGGACGAGGACCTGACGCGCCGCGAGGGCATCCTGCGCGGGATGGCGACGCTGCCGGTCAGCTTCACGCCGGTGCCCGTGAGCGGGCGCGCGTGAGCGGGGCGCGGCCCGTGACGCGTACCGCCGCCTTCGACGCCATCGCCCCCACGTACGACGCCTCGCGCGGCGGCACCGCGCGGGCGGCGGTCTTCGCGGAACAGCTGGCGCCGCTGCTCGACCCGGCCGAGCCGGTGCTCGACATCGGCGTCGGCACCGGCATCGTGGCGGCCGAACTGACCGCGCGGGGCCACCGGGTGTGCGGCGTCGACCTGTCCCCCGGGATGCTGGCCCACGCCCGCGGACGGCTCGGCGCCCGGGTGGCGGTCGGCGACGCGACCCGCCTCCCGGTCCGTACGGCCTCGGTCGGCCAGGCCGTGTCGACCTGGCTGCTGCACGCCGGCCCCGACCCGCGCGCCGTCTTCACGGAGGTGGCGCGGGTGCTGCGGCCCGGGGGCCGCTATCTGGTCGTGCCGGCCCGTGGCATGCGGCCGGGCGACGACATCGGCCGGATCGTGAGCGACCTGGAGGACCGGATCGACCCCGACGGCACCCGCCGCGACGACCCCGAGCACCTCGCCCTCGTCGCCGGCGCGCGCGGCCTGCGCTACGAGGGCACCGCGAGCGAGCGGCCCACCACCTTCCGGGTCTCCCCCGAGGCGATGGCCCGCTCCATCGAGGACGGCAGGCTCTTCACCGGCGCCTGGCAGGTGCGCGAGGAGGATCTGCCCCTCGTCGCGGAGGCGTGTGCCCGGCTGCGCGCCCTGCCGGACCCGGAGGTCCCCCGGGTGCGCGAGATGACGGACTTCGTGATGCTCTTCCGCCGGGCGGAGCTCACGGCCTGACGGGCTCTGTGCCCGCCGCGTCCGCCGCCTCCGCCGTGCGCACGTCACGGCCCCGGGCACGCGGGTCCCGGGATCGTGACGGCCGCTCTACTGGCCGAACTTCAGCGCCGCCGCGTACGCCTCGTCCGGGTCGAGGCGGCGGAGTTCCTCGGCGATGAGCTCGGCCGTGGTGCGCACCTTGAGGGCCATCACGCGGCTCGGCTGGCCCGGGATGGCGAGGTGGGCGACCGGGCCCTCCGGGCGGTCGATGACGATCTCGCCGTCCGGCGTGCCCATGCGGACGCCGGTGACGACGGGGCCGTCCGTGACGACCCGCTCCACGGGCACGTTCAGCCGGTCGCCGAACCAGCGGGCGAGCAGCTCGGCGCTCGGGTTCTCCGCCTCGCTCTCGACGGCGGCCGACGTCACCGTCGCCCGGGCCTGGTCGAGGGCGGCGGCGAGCAGCGAGCGCCACGGGGTGAGCCGGGTCCAGGCGAGGTCGGTGTCGCCGGGCGCGTAGGAGGCGGCCCGCTTGGCGAGGGCGCCGATCGGGTCCGCGACGGCGTACGCGTCGGTGATACGGCGCTGGGCGAGCGAGCCGAGCGGGTCCCGGGACGGCACCTCCGGGGCGTCGACCGGCCACCAGACGACGACGGGCGCGTCCGGCAGCAGCAGCGGCAGCACGACGGAGTCGGCGCGGTCGTTCACGTCGCCGTGCAGGCGGAGCAGCACGGTCTCGCCGGCGCCCGCGTCCGTGCCGACGCGGACCTCGGCGTCGAGCCGGGTGATGTTGCGCTCGCGCGGGGAGCGGGCGTGCCGCTTGATGACGACGAGGGTGCGGGAGGGGTGCTCGCGGGACGCCTCGTTGGCGGCCTTCACGGAGTCGTAGGCGTTCTCCTCGTCGGTGACGATGACGAGGGTGAGGACCATGCCGACGGCGGGGGTGCCGACGGCGCGGCGGGCCTCCAGGATCGCCTTGTTGATCTTGCTGGAGCTGGTGTCCGTCAGATCGATCTTCATGACCGGTACCGGTCCCTTTCCTCGTGGCGTGCCCGCACCGGTCCTAGCACCGGATCGGCTCCGGATCTTCCCGCGCTCAGTATTCAGGATCCAATGCGCTGGATCCGATATCCGGGATATCGGATCCAGCATCCAGAATCCAACTGCCCCGCCCCGCTCAGGACTGCCCGCCCGGACCCACCGCGAGCACCAGCTTCCCGCGCGTGTGCCCGCCCGCGTTCAGGCGCCAGCCCTCGGCCGCCTCGCTGAGCGGCAGCACCTTGTCCACGAAGACGGTGAGCTTGCCCTCGTCGGCGAGGGCGGCGAGCGTCACCAGGCCGGGGGCGTCGGGGCGTACCCATACGTAGTGGCCGCCGACGGCGGCGGCCCGGTGGTCGGCGACGGAGGCGAGGCGGGCCGGGGAGCGCAGCAGCTCCACGGAGACGTCGACGGACTCGCCGCCGACGAAGTCGAGGGCGGCGTCGACGCCGTCGGGCGCGAGGGCGCGGACGCGGTCGGCGAGGCCCGGTCCGTAGGCGACGGGTTCGGCTCCCAGGCCGCGCAGGAAGTCGTGGTTGGCGGGGCCGGCGGTGCCGATGACCCGGGCGCCGCGGGCGGTGAGGATCTGGGTGGCGAGCGAGCCGACTCCGCCGGCGGCGGCGTGCACGAGCACGGTGTCGCCGGTGGTGGCACCGACCCGGTCGGCCGCCTGCAGGGCGGTGAGTCCGGCGAGCGGCAGGCCCGCCGACTGCGCCCAGCTCAGGGCGCGGGGCTTGCGGGCGAGCATCCGGACCGGCACGGCGACCTGCTCCGCGTACCCGCCGAACTCGGCGCTGTCCTTGCGGATGTAGCCGAACACCTCGTCGCCGGGGGCGAATTCGGTCGAGTCGAGGCCGTTGCCGGCGACGACGCCGGCGATGTCCCAGCCGGGGACGAGCGGGAAGTGGGCGACCATGATGGGGTCGAGCCCGCCGGCCGCCATCTTCCAGTCGACGGGGTTGATGCCGGCGGCCTCGACCCGGACCAGGACCTCGCCGGGGGCGACCTTCGGGTCGGGCAGCTCCATCAGGGTGAGGTCCTCGGGGCCGCCGTACCGGGGCATGGCCATCGCCCGCACGGCGTCAGCCCTCCGTCTCGCGGCCGCTGGTGTGCTCCGGCTCCGGCTCCTCGGGGACGGACCGGGCGGCGTCGGCGGACGGCGCGGGCTCGGGCGTGGCGATGGCCTCCGCACGGCGCCCGACGACCGCCGCGACGGCGAGCGCCGTGCCGAGGAAGGCGGTGGCGACCACCCAGGGCCGGTCGAGGACGTGGCCGGTGGCGTGGTCGAGGGAGAGGCGGCCGGCGCCGGCGATGCCGATGGCGGCGGCGGTGTAGCCGAGGAAGGCGGGGTACTCGAAGCCGCCCTCCATGGCGAAGAAGCCCGACGGGGCGTGTACGGCGACCGCGCCCGCCATGGCACCCGCGGCGGCGGCGCCGGCCGCCGGGGTGGCGAGGCCGAGGGCGAGCAGGATGCCACCGCCGGCCTCGCCGAGACCGGCGGCGATGGCGCTCTCCCGGCCGGGCGAATAGCCCATGGCCTCCATGGCCTTGGTGGTGCCCTCGAGGCCGCCGCCGCCGAACCAGCCGAGGAGCTTCTGGGTGCCGTGCGCGGCGAGGACGGCGCCGGTGCCGACGCGCAGGGCGAGCAGGCCGAGGTCTCGGCGGTTGAAGGCGGTCATGGGGTCTCCCGGTGGGTGCGGTGGGACGGGGCGCGGCAGGTGCGCGCCCGGCACGGGCGATCTCCACTCTGCGCCGCACGACGGCCGAACCCTTCGCGTTGTACGTCCATACAGGTCATCTTTTGCGGCGTTCGTCGGGTGTTGCTTTAGTGAAAGCGCCGGTGACGGCCCGACGAAGGCGGGGACCGATCGGAGGGCGCGCCGTTCCACGAGGAGATCCGCCATGACCGAGACCCACGAACGTCAGCCGTACGACCGGCCCTCGCCGGACCTGCCGCCCGGACCGCTGGGCATGCTGGCCGGGATGGCCTGGCAGGCCCTGCTGATCTCCGGCTTCGGCGCCCTGATCCTGGGCGTGCTCGTGCTGGTCTGGCCCGGCCAGTCGCTGACCGTGGTCGGTGTGCTGTTCGGCCTGTACCTGCTGATCAGCGGTGTGCTGCACCTGGTCGCCGCGTTCGGCACGCACATGATGACCTCGCTGCGCGTGATGGCCTTCATCAGCGGTGCCGTGTCGATCCTGCTCGGCCTGTTCTGCTTCCGCGGTTCCCTGCAGTCGACGCTGCTGCTCGCGCTGTGGATCGGGATCGGCTGGCTCTTCCACGGCATCACGCAGACGGTCGCGGCGGCCTCCGACCCGCAGGCGCCCGCCCGCGGCTGGCAGATCTTCCTCGGCGTCGTCAGCGCGCTGGCCGGTGTGGTGCTGATCGTCTCGCCGCTGAAGTCGGCTAACGTCCTGATCCTGCTCGGCGGCATCTGGCTGGTCGCGGTCGGCGTGATCGAGATCGTGACGGGCTTCATGGTGCGCTCGCGCGCCAAGCAGATCCCGCCGGGGCTCTGAGTCCCGGTCGGCTCCGGCGTCGGCGCCGGCCGTTTCCAGGACCGCCCGGCGCCGGCCGGGCGGTCCTGCGCTACATTTTGCCGGTCCTTGACCCCGAGACCGGGCGCGACGAGCGCGCGGTCCCCTCCCCGCGGAGCCGGCATTCCATGAGCGACATCGTCAACGGCCTCGGCCGGACCACGGCCTACGGCGCCCTCGGCGTCGTCCTGTTGATCCTCGGCATCGTCCTGGTCGACCTCCTCACGCCCGGCAAGCTCGGCCGGCAGATCTGGGAGGACCGCAACCGCAACGCCGCGATCCTGCTCAGCTCGGCCCTGCTCGGCATAGGCGGCATCGTCTTCACGGCGATCTGGACGACCTACGACGACTTCGCCAAGGGCCTGGTGTCCACGGCCGCGTTCGGCCTGCTCGGACTCGTGATGATGGCGGTCGCCTTCCTGGTGGTCGACCTGGTCACCCCGGGCAAGCTGGGCGCGACCCTGGTCGACCCGGAGCCGCACCCGGCGGTGTGGGTGACGGCGTCCGTGAACATCGCTGTCTCGGCCGTGGTATCGGCCTCGATCGCCTGACGGGATCGCCGGACGGGATCGCCTGACGCCGACCTCCCTCTTCGCCCTCTCCTGCTTCCGCACTGCGCAAGATCGGAGAAGCGCCGCGCCCGTCCGCCTTCCTAGCGTGGGACCCATGAACGACGGATCCCTGAAGGAAGAAGACCTCCGCCCCGAGGACACGGCCCTGCGGGTCGCCCTGTGGCGGGCCCTGCACCTGCGGGTCGACGCACCGCCGCACGTCCTCGCGGACGACGTCGGGCTGCGCCTGGCCGCCCCGGACGAAGAGTGGCGCGACCGGCCCGACATGGACCCGCGCGCCACCGTCCGGATGCGGGCGTCCACCGTGGCCCGGGCCCGTTTCGTCGAGGACCTGGTCGAGGAGCGGGCCCGCACGGGCGTCACGCAGTACGTCGCCCTCGGCGCAGGGCTCGACACCTTCACCCAGCGCAGGCCGGAACTCGCCGCCGGAATGCGAGTGTTCGAGGTCGACCGGCCCGGCCCGCAGGCGTGGAAGCGGCGCCGGCTTGCCGAGCTCGGCCTCGGCGTCCCGGACGGGCTGCGGCTCGTGCCGGTGGACTTCGAGGCGGGCGAACCCTGGTGGGAGCGGCTCGTGACGGCCGGCTTCGACCCGGCACGCCCGGCCGTCGTGGCCTCCACCGGCGTCAGCATGTACCTCACGCGGGAGACCACCGCGGCCACCCTGCGCGCACTGGCCGGTCTCGCGCCGGGCTCCACGCTCGCGATGAGCTTCCTGCTGCCTTTCGACCTCGTCGACCCCGAGGAGCGCCCCGGGTTCCGGGCGACCACTCAGGCCGCCCGTGCCCACGGCACGCCCTTCATCAGTCTGTACGCACCGGACGAGCTGCTCTCCATGGCCCGCGAATCCGGCTTCCGGGACACCCGGCACGTCTCGTCGGCGCAGCTCACCGAGCGCTATTTCGCCGGCCGCGCGGACGGCCTGCGTCCTTCCAGCGCCGAGGAACTGGTCGTGGCCTCGGTCTAGTCCCTCTCCCCCGGCATCACTCAGCGATCAGGCCGACGGCTCCACCTCCAGGAAGCGGTGGCGGCGCGGGCCGCGATAGAGGAGGGCGTCCCAGCCGAGGCGTTCGAGGACGGCGGCGCAGGCGGTGAGGGCGGCTTCCTCCTCGTGGGCGGCGCCCGATCCGGGCGGCCCGAGCCATTCGACGCGGGCGGTGCCGGGGCGCTCGCCAGCCGTGACCCGGTAGCCGGTGGCCACGCGGGTGCCGTCGGCGTCGAGCGCCGAGGGCGGTTGCCTCGCCGCCTCAAGGGCCAGGGCCACCGCCCGCACCGGCTGGTGGCGCTCCCAGTCGGCGGGCCGGGCGGCCGGGTCGCCGCCGGAGCCGGATCCGTCCTGGCGGTTGGTCAGGCGCCGGATCTGCAGGAGCCCTTCGAACGCGGCCCGCACCTCGCGGGAGCGCTGCTCGGCGTCGCGCTCCGGCAGCGGCGGCCCGTCGCCGGTGGCCGCTGCGAAGCCGCCGCCCGCGGCCCCGCTCACAGCAGCCGCCGGATGTCGCCGCGGACCCGGTAGAAGCCGCCGGCGGCCGGGTGCAGGGCGTCGACGACGTAGCGGGTGCCGGGTTCCCGGATGGCACGCGGGAACTGCACGTTCCACCCCTGCTCGTAGCCTTCGGTCACGACCCGGACGCGGGTACGGCCGCCTTCCTGGACGCACTCGACGACGATCGAGCCGGCGGGGGCGGCGCGGACCGCGTCGACGGCGGCGACGGTGGTGGCCGGGGCGTAGGTCGGCAGGGCGGCGGCGAGCTTGATGTCCTGGGCGACGGGCACCGTGCCCTGCTGGGCGGCGGCGATGGCGGCCTCGCCCGCGTCCACGCACACCAGTGAGCCGTCGGTGGTGACCAGGTAGAGCCGCTCGTCGTGGTACTGCATGGAGAGCGCCGAACCGCCGCCCGTGCCCAGCTTCCACAGCCGGGTGCCGTCCTCGGCGAAGCAGTAGACGGAGGAGGCGTTGTCCCCGGCGAAGACGAAGCGGCCACCGGGCGAGGTCGCGCACGAGTAGACGGGGCTGTCGCAGCCGTACACGGCTTCGGTGCGGCCGTCCTTCTTGGCGAGCCGGACCACCTGGCGGCGGGCGGTGCCCGCGTACACGGCGGCGGCCTCCTGCCAGCCGAAGAGCACGGCACCGTCGATGCCGGTGTGCCAGAGCTCGCCGCCGCCGTCGGGGGCGTACGCGGTGACGCCGCTGCTGTCGCCGTAGTAGACGCCGTCGGCGTCCGCGCGGACCATCCAGGCGTGCTCGCCGCGCCCACCGCGTGACCACTGGTGCTCGTCCTCGTGGTCGATGACGGTGAGCCGGCCGGAGCGGTCGGCCACGTCGAGGACGCCCTCGTGGATGTCGAGCCAGAAGATGTCGACGTCAGTGGCGATCTCGTACGCCGCGAACGGCAGCTTGGCCGACAGGTCGTAGACCCGGCCGTCGTCGCAGCCCGCGTAGATCCAGAAGTCGTCGGCGACCAGGCACTTGACGCCGTCCGGCAGGCTGAAGCGGGCGTGGACGGCGCCGTCGTGGCCGAGCGTGAAGACCTCGCCCGCCTGGTTGCCGACCCAGCAGCGCTCGTCGTCGACGTGGATGCCGAAGGCCGCGGAGCCGGTGCGGAAGCGCCACAGGACGGGCGCGACGGCGCGGGCGGTGGAGGGGGCGGAACTCACCGTGCGGCGGGTGACCGCGCGGGCCGCGCGCTGCCCCTGAACGGCCGGCGCGTACCCCTTGCGGACCTTCTCCCCTATCTTCTTCGCCGCCGCGGCCCGCGCCTTCTCGGGCGTGGCGAACGTCGAGGTCTGCGTCTGCCCGGTCGCTCCGATGCGGCCGTAACGGACCGACACCAGCGTGCCGTCGACCGTCACTTCGTAGAACTTGTGCGCGCCGCCGCCGTCCTGCGACAGCTCCAGATAGGTCTTCGTCGTCATGTTCCGAACCGTAGGGCGAGCCACTGACAACGGCCCGCGGACGGGACCAAAGTCCGCCCGGTTCAGGACTTTCGTCGCGGCATTCCGGACATCCACCCCTGTGACGATGGTTTCCGAAGATCATCCGACAAGCCGTCACCTCACCGCCCCGCGGCGGGGAACGGCCGGAAGGGCCTCATGACCGAGCGAGAGAAGCGGCCCCTGCCCGTGAGGGTGCGGTGGCACGCCGACGGCATACCGATGGACGACCTGTTCCGGGCCGACGCCGCTGCCCCGACCACCACCCTGCCGGCGGTCCCGCGCCCGCCGAAGTCCGAGCCGGAGGAGCCGACGGCGGTCACGGCCGCCGCGCCTCGGGCCCTTCGGCTCCCCCGGCGGCCGCCGCCCGGCGAGCCGGAACTCACCGAACGCCCCGGCCCGTGCCTGCCCGGCTGGTCGGCCGTGCTCGTCGGCCTGACCGCGCTGGGCGCGGCGGCCTCGCTGCTGTGGCGGACCCAGCCGCAGCGCGCGGCGCACCTCGCCCGCTGGGAGTGGGGCGCGCTCGCCGGCTGCGCGGTGGTCGCCGTGGTCGCCTTCGGCGGCCTCACCCGGGGCCGTACCGGATCCGCGTGGGTGCTGACGCTGTTCGGCCGCTACCGGGGCAGCGTGCGGCGCACCGGCCTGGTCTGGATCAGCCCGTTCGTGCTGCGCCGCCGGACGGACGTACGGCTGCGGCACTGGCGCAGCGAGCCGATCGCCGTGGTCGACGCGGAGGGCGCGGCGCTGCGGGTGGTGGTGCTGGTGGTGTGGTCGGTACGGGACACGGCGCGGGCGCTGCTGGCCGTCGACGACCATCTGGAATACCTGCGCGAGCAGGTGGAGGCGGCGACCGCCCGTGTGATCTCCCAGCTGCCGGCGGACGCGTTCCGCGGCGACGGACCCTCGCTGCGGGACGCGGAGGCGGTCGGCGACCGGCTGACCCGGCTGCTCGCGGCGGAGTGCCGCCCGGTCGGCGTCGCCGTCTTCTCGGCGCAGCCGACGCGGATCGAGTACGCGCCCGAGGTGGCCGCGGCGATGCGGCGCCGGCAGATCGCGGCGCTCGACGCCAGGCACCGGGACTCGGTGCTGAGCAGCGTCGTCGACGCCGTGGACGACACGGTGACCCGGCTGACCACCCGCGGGCTCGTCGAGCTCGACGACTTCGAACGCCAGGCCCTGGTCAAGGATCTGACCGTGGCCTTCTGCACCCGGCGTGGCGGACTGTCCGATCAGAGTCAGGAGTGAGTGCCTCATGAACCACGACAGCGATGACATGCAGGAAGGGCTGGGCGCGCCCGGCTTCACCGACGAGCCGGCCGGCGGAGGCTGCGACTGCCCGGGCTGCTCGGCGGCCCGGAGCGCCGCCCGGACCGAACGCGGCGGCGGTCCCGGGGCCCTGCGCGGAATGCGCTGCGCGGTCGTGGCGACGCTCGGCGCGGTGGCACTCGTCGGCACCGCCGCGGGCCCGGCCGCGGCCGCGCCGGCGCCCTCGCACACGGGCTGGGACGGCTCCCGCTACTGGTTCAAGAACGCGGCGGGCCAGTGGCGCTGGACCAGTCACCACGGCGTGTACGCCCAGCGGACCGGCGCCACGGCCAGGGCCGGCGCACCGGGCCGCGCCGGTGCGGAGCCGGTCTTCCGCGGTCGACAGGGCTGGGACGCCCGGGACCGCGTGTACTGGTACAGGAACGGCGGGCACTGGTACTGGACCAGCCACCAGTGGAAGTACGAGCTGCGGACGGGCGCCAAGGGCGACGCCCCGGGCGGGGGGAACTCCGGCGGCTCCGGGAGCTCCGGCGGAACCCGCGACACCGGCGGCACCGGCGGCACCGGCGGCTCCAACAGCGCGGCCTCGCACGGCTGGACGGCGCCGGTCGCCTCGTACGTCTTCACCGGCTACTACCGCCAGCCCGGTTCCTGGTCGAAGGGCTATCACACCGGCACGGACTTCGCCGTGCCGTCGGGCACCACCGTCCGCGCGGTCGGCCCCGGCCGGGTGGTGCACGCGGGCTACAGCCGGAGCTACGGCTACGAGGTGGTGATCCGGCACGGGGACGGCCGCTACACGCAGTACGCCCATCTCTCCCGTATCGACGTGTCGGTGGGCCGGAGCGTCTCGGCCGGGCAGCGCATCGCCCGCTCGGGCGCCACGGGCCGGGTGACGGGTCCGCACCTCCACTTCGAGGTGCGGACCACGCCGTACTTCGGCTCGGACGTCGATCCGCTGGCGTATCTGCGCGCGCACGGAGTCCGCGTCTAGAACACGCCGCCGAAACCGCTCCGGAACTCGCTTCCTGGAGTCCCCCATTCCGCACACATGTGCGCATATGCTGCGCTCGCACCATCAAGATCACGTCATTTCAAGCCACTTGACACCTCAGGGGGAGTTCAGTGAAGCGCTTCTTCGTGCGCGCGATGTGCACGCTCGGCCTGCTGCTCGGCAGCCTGGCCGCGACGACCGCGCCGGCCGGCGCGGCTCCGGCCGCCGACTACACGACGGTCACCAACCTGGCCGGCGGCACGTGTCTGGAGATGCCCGGCTGGACCGGCGAGTGGGGTGCCCAGGCCGCGGTGTGGGGCTGCAACGGCGGCGACAACCAGACCTGGGTCTTCAACAGCATGGGCGGCGGCTTCTTCCAGATCGTCAACCGCTCCTCCGGTCTGTGCCTGGAGCTGCCGGGCCTGCCGCCGTCGACCGACAACGGCACCCGGGTCCAGCAGTGGCCGTGCAACGGCGGCCGCAACCAGCTCTGGTGGTTCGACCACTGGGCCAACGTCAACGGCTCCCACACGGCCGAGCTCAAGAGCGCCTACACCGGATGCCTGGAGATCAACGGCTGGCAGACCGGCACGTGGGGCACCGGGGCCCAGCTGTGGAGCTGCAACGGCGGCAACAACCAGCGCTGGGCCTTCGCGTACGACTTCATCTACAACCACTGACGCCGGCCGCTGACGCTTTCGGCCTGCGGCGGCTCCTCCGCCTGGGCCTCGGCCTGGTGGTTCTCCCTGAGGGTGATCGGTCCCTTCCGGAGAACCGCCAGACGCGGCGCCCGGCGGGCGATGCCGACCCGCTGCTGTGAGAGTGCGATGAGAGTGCGCCACATCACGGTTCATTCAACGAACCTGTGAGCTAGGGTGCTGTCCGGCCGCAGGGCCCCGTAGCGCGAAGAGAGGCTCAACCACCATGAGGATCCTGGTCGTCGGCGCCGGTGCCACCGGCGGATACTTCGGCGCGATGCTGGCTCGCAGCGGGCAGGACGTCACCTTCCTCGTCCGGCCGGCCCGCGCCGACGTGCTGCGCGAGCGCGGGCTGCGGGTGGTGGGCCAGGAGGAGTGGCGGCTCGACCCGGCGCTGCTCACCGCCGACGGACTGGCCGCCGGCCCCGTCCCGTACGACCTGGTGCTGCTCTCCGTGAAGGCCACCGCACTCACGGCGGCCATGGAGGACTTCGCGCCTGCCGTCGGACCGGACACCGTGATCGTGCCGCAACTCAACGGATTCGCCCATCTCGACGCGCTCACCGCCCGGTTCGGCAAGGAGCGGGTGCTCGGCGGGGTGGCCAAGGTGGTCACGACCCTCGACGAGCACGGGGACATCCTGCGGCTCGCGCCGCTCGCCCACCTCTCCTTCGGCGAGCTCGACGGCGGCGTGCCGTCGCCGCGCGTGGCGGCGATCCGTACGGTGCTCGCCGACGCGGGCATCGACGCGCGCGTGCCCGACAGCATCGTCACCGCGATGTGGCACAAGTGGGTCTTCATCACCACCGTCGGCGCCCTGACGAGCCTGACGCGCGGCTCGGTGGGCGAGGTCAACGCGCTCCCCGGCGGTACGGAGCTGGCGACGGCCCTGCTCGACGAGGCGGCCGCCGTCTCGGCCGCCGCCGGGCACCCGCTGCCGGAGGCCGAGTACCGCACCAACCTCGGCGTGGTGACCGCCGCCGGGTCCCCGCTGGTGCCCTCGCTCTACCGCGACCTCACCTCGGGCCGGCCCACCGAGGTCGAGCACCTCTTCGGCGACCTGGTGTCCCGGGCCCGGGCCCTCGGCGTGGCCACGCCGCGGCTCGACCAGGCGACGCTGCACCAGCGGGTGCACAGAACGGAAGAGCGGCGGGGAGGGAAAGAGTGTTGGGAGCGGGGTGTAGATCTCGGAGGTCGCCGAAACAGTAAAAAG
>NZ_JBSGIW010000125.1:0-16746 GCF_053605265.1 Streptomyces sp. NPDC003943
GTCAACAACCCCGCCGCACGGGGGGGCGCCCCGGCCCGCCCCCGCGAACCCCCCCCCAGCCCCCCGGGCGCCGGCCCTCCTCGTTCACGGGGCCGGGGTCGCGACCCGCCGCGAGCCCGAGCCCGAACCCGCGCGCGGCCGGCCCACCACGGTGCCGCGCCCCTGGGACCGCAGCCGCTGCCGCACCCCCTTCACCAGCCGCCCGGCCGTGTAGCCCGCGCCGAACACGAACCGCATCGACGGCCCGTACGACGGCGCCGTCAGCAGCCCCGCCAGGAACAGCCCCGGCCAGGACGACTCGAAGAGCGCCCCCACCTCCGGCGCCCCGCCGGCCCCCACCCGCCGCAGCCCGGCCCGCAGTTCGGGCGCGAGCACGTCCGCCCGGTCCAGGCTCGGCACGAAGCCGGTGGCCGCGACGACATGGTCGGTCTCCACCACGCTCGCCGTCCCGTCCGCGCCCCGTACGTCGAGCCGCAGCCGGTCGTCGGCGGTCACCGTCGCACAGGTCACCCGCTGCCCGAGCCGTACGTCCCCGACCGCCGCGAACCGCTCGCGCAGCCACCAGGCGCCGGCCGGGCCGAGCGCCGAGTCGAAGATCCGCTCGCGGGTGGCGGCGGGCAGCCGGCGGAAGACGCCCGGGGTGTCCGCGTAGAGCCGGTTCTGCCAGCCGCAGCCGAGCCCGGTGTGCGGGGCACGCAGATTCTGCCAGCGGCCCCGGTCGAGCGCCGGCGGCACGGTGTTCCAGTTCAGCCGCTCGGCCCGGGCCAGGATCCGCACGGCCGCACCCCGCTCGGTGAGGATCGCGGCGGTCTCCAGGGCGGCCTGCCCGGCGCCGATCACCGTGACGTCCCGCCCGGCGAAGCCGTCCAGCTCGCCGTGGTGGCTGGAGTGGGTCACGTAGCGGCGGGGCAGGCCGCGCAGCGGCGCCGGGACCTCCATGAACGGCAGCACGCCGACCGCGAGCGCGACCGTGCGGGCGCGGACGGTCTCGCCGTCCTCCGCCGTCACCGCGAAACCGCCGTCGTCCACCGGCGCGACCGTGGTGACGAGCCGCTCGTCCAGGCCGGGCACCGCCTGCCGCGCGAACCAGTCGCCGTACGCGGCGAAGAAGCCGACCGGCAGCGGCACGCCGTGCTCGGCAGGCACGCCCCGCTCGGCCGCGTAGGCGTCGAGCCCGTACCGGCCCGCCGGGTCGGAGAGGTGGGAGGCCCACGGCTCGGACTTGAGGAACATCCCCGAGGGCATGGCGTGCCAGCACTCCATGGTCCGGCCGAAGGTGCGCAGCTTCAGGCCGCCGGCGGCCGCGTGGGCGGCCACGGACAGACCGTAGGGGCCCGCGCCCACAATCACGAGGTCGTACATCGTGCGTTCCACCTTCACAGGTCTGAGGGGGTCGGAGAGGGGGGTGAGGGGGTCATCGCCGGGTCATCCGGTCCGGCGGAGCGGCCGTACGGGACCGGGTCGACGGCGGCGGCACGGCGGGCGCCCGCCGGGGCCGCCCGGCCGCGCCGCGCAGCGTCCGACGGAGCGTCAGCAGGCCCTTGCGCAGGACGTGGGAGAGCCAGCCGCGCAGCATCGCGAGCGCCGGCCCGAGGTCGTCGGCCGCGAACCAGGCGGCCTCGCCGGGGTGGGCGCCGCGGGTCCGGCGCTCGGGCGCGTACCGGCGGCGCGGCGAGGAGAGGTACGAGAGCGCCGCGTAGTTCTCGACGACGAAACGGCGTCCGTACGCGGGCAGGTGCGCGGGCACCGGGCGGCCGGTGAGGTCCAGGTGCATCGCCCGGACCACGTCGAGCCCGTCCCGGTCGGCGAACAGCCGGAACTGCGCGCCGGGCCGCGGGTTGAAGTCGAGCAGGTGGTACGCGCCGGTCGCCCGGTCGAGCCGGAAGTCCAGGTCGCACACGCCCCGGTAGCCGAGCGCCGCGAGCAGCTCCCGGGCCAGCGTGTCCACCGCCGGGTTCGCCGTCCAGCGGCCCACCGCGGTGAGCCCGGCGCCGTCCGGCCAGGAGCGCTCCTTGCGGCCGGTCGCGCCGGTCGAGCAGCCGCCGCCGGAGTCCACGTACCCGTGGAAGAACCAGTCGAGGTCCCGCCCGGCCGGCAGCAGTTCCTGGAGCAGCAGCCGGCTGCCGGCCTGCGGGGTGCGCTCGTACAGCTCGCGGACCTCGGCGAGCGAGCCGACGATCGTGGTGCTGCGCAGCCGGCCGCCCGCCGGCAGCAGCCAGGGCCGGCTCCACTTGGCGATCACCGGCAGCCCGAGCGACCAGGCCATGGCGGCGGCCTCCTCGGCGCTGGTGGGGAGTTCGGTACGGGGATGGGGGAGTCCGAGGGCCCGGCAGGTCTCGGCGAGCTGGGCCTTGTCGGCGACCCGGGCGAGCTGCTCGGGGGACTGGTCGGGCAGCAGATAGCGGCCGGCCAGCTCGGGGCGGCACTCGGCGAGGGAGAGGGCGGTGATGTCGTCGAGGGGTACGAGTAGCGCAGGAGGTGACGGGTCGTCGGCCGGTCCGGGGCGCAGCCGGTCGGCGATCCGGAGGAGCAGGCGGGTGAGTTCGGCGGGGGACGGCTCGGCGGGGCGGAGGTGCGCGCCGCGGAGGTAGCGGGAGCGGACGACCGGGCTGGAGAGCGATTCGACCACCGCGTGCACCGCGACACCGGCCCGCCCCAGCGACCGCGCGGCGCCGAGGGTGCCGTGGTGAAAGGGGTTCGGGTCGAGCCGCACAAGGACCGCGGGGACGCGGGTGTCAATACTCGGCACGGCATGTCCTTCGTCTCGGGTGCCCCAATTGGGCGATGGAAAATCCTCTAACGGACCATTGGCAGATCAAAGCCGGATTCCCGGTCGGCTCATTAGGAATACTTTCGGAACATCAGAGCATCTGACTGGCGGTCAACTGAAGGAGTGCTGCTGTGGTCAACCGAAAGCGAAGAACTTCGAGGGTGTGGCTGGGGGTGTTCACCGCCAGTCTCCTTGCGTCAGGTTCAGTCGTGCTGTCGTCTCCCGCTCGCGCTCACGCGGCCGAATCCGCATCCGTAACGACCCCGGACCCCCAGCGGACTCTGTCCGGCGCGATGGGGGCGTTCCTCGAATCCGGCCCGCTCGGCCCGGCGCGCATCGCGCAACTGGAGCGGTGGCTCGGCGGCCGGGAGCTCCGGGTCGCCCACACCTATCTGCCCGGCGACCGCTGGTCGAGCATCGAGGGCCCGCCCGGCTTCCTCGACGCCTGGGCCGCCTGGCGCACCGAGCGGGCCGACCGCCTGCTGGTCCTCAACGTGCCGATGCTGGAACGGAACGAGGCCGGCGTCTCCGACCACGAGGTCCGCCGCCAGCTGCAGCTCGGCGCCGCGGGCTACTACGACCACCACTTCCAGACCCTCGCCCAGCGCCTGGTGAGCCTCGGGGCCGCGGACACCGTCATCGACCTCGGCTGGGAGATGAACGGCACGACCTACACCCACCGGTGCGCGCCGGATCCGGCGGCCTGGAAGAAGTACTGGACCCGCATCGTGACCGCGATGCGTACCGTGCGGGGGCAGAAGTTCCGCTTCGACTTCAATCCGAGCCGCGGCCTCGACGCCATTCCGTGGACGGAGTGCTATCCCGGTGACGACACGGTCGACGTCATCGGCATGGATTCCTACGACCAGCCGACCGGCGCGAGTTTCGACGAACACGTGCGCGAACCGTACGGCTTGCAGGCGCAGGTCGATTTCGCGGCCGAGCACGGGAAGCAGATCTCCTATCCGGAATGGGGCCTGTTCCGGAACGGAGACAACCCCGTCTACATGCAGCGCATGCTGGAATGGATGAAGCAGCACAAGCCGCTGTATCACACGATCACCGACTACTGCCCGCACGGCGTCTGGCAGTGTGACGAGAACCCGCAGTCGTCGCTGGTGTTCCGTCAGATGCTGTACGGAGCGGAGCCGACGGAACCGCAGATCCCGACCGACCCGACGGAGCCGACCGATCCGCAGGTCCCGACGGACCCGACGGAGCCGCAGGTCCCGACGGACCCCACGGACCCGGTCGACCCCACGGATCCGACGGTCCCGGTGGACCCGACGATCCCCGTCCCGAAGCCGGAGCCGAAGCCGGAGCCCAAGCCCGAGCCGAAGCCGGAACCGAAGCCCGAGCCCAAGCCTGAGCCGAAGCCGGAACCGAAGCCTGAGCCGAAGCCTGAGCCCAAGCCGGAACCGAAGCCGGAACCGAAGCCTGAGCCCAAGCCCGAGCCGAAGCCGGAACCGAAGCCTGAGCCCAAGCCTGAGCCGAAGCCGGAACCGAAGCCTGAGCCGAAGCCGGAACCGAAGCCTGAGCCCAAGCCCGAGCCGAAGCCTGAGCCCAAGCCCGAGCCGAAGCCGGAACCGAAGCCTGAGCCCAAGCCCGAGCCGAAGCCTGAGCCGAAGCCTGAGCCGAAGCCCGAGCCGAAGCCTGAACCCAAGCCCGAGCCCGAGCCCGAGCCCGAGCCCAACCCCGACCCCAAGCCCAACTGTCGGCCCCTGAACCTCGGTTCATGGATCGAGAGCTGGATCGGCGGTCAGATCTGCGTCCCCAGCGTCCCCGTGGGCTCCTGGAACGAGCCCGCGAAGCCGACGCTGCCGAAGCCTTCCCTGCCGAAGCCGTCCTTCCCGAAACCGTCCACAGACGACTGGGAGGAGAACCTGAACTTCGACTGGAAGGGCACGCTGCACGGAGTCTGGCCCTTCTGACGGGCCGCTCGCGGTCCCTCACGGCGGCGGAGGAGCTCATCCTCCGCCGCCGTGAGGCGTGCCGCGGCCGAGCGCGCGGCCCAGCCACTCCCGCTGCCGCACCTGCCGGGCCGCCCAGCGCCGCCCGTGCGCCGCGCCCGCGCGGGCCCAGAGCAGCGGGGCGGTACCGGGCCCGGCCAGCATGAGCCGCTGGTTGGGCACGGTCTCGGGGCGCCAGTGGTGCTTGTACGGTTCGGTGCCGCGCAGCATGCTCAGCGTGGCCCGGCCGCTCACGGCGGCCTCGTGGGCCGCGTGCCGCAGCAGCATCGCGGCCACGTCGACCTTGCGGGCGCGCAGCGCCGGGTCCGCCCCGTACAGATAGCCGCCCGCGAGCCGCGGTGACATCAGGGTGAGGTCCGCGCACAGCACCTCGTCGCCGAGCCGGTACTCGGTGACCACGGCGTCCCCGTGCTCGACCATCGGCCGTACCGCCCGGGCGAGATGTTCGGCGAACCGTTCACTCGTGTGCTCGGCCGTCACCCCGCGGCCGCGCCACTGGAGTTGGTGCAGCCGAAGCAGCCGCTGCACGGCGGCCGGGACCTCGGGCCCGGAGACGACGCGCTCGTCGATGCCGAGCGCGTCCAGCTTCCGGAACTTCGCCCGCATCCGCTGTGCCTTGCCGGACGGGATGCGTTCGAGCAGCGTCTCCATCGGGACGGCCGGCAGCTCCAGGCACTCCGAGTCGGCGAGCCGGCGCCGGGGCCCGCGCCACACCTCGTACAGCCGCTCGGCCGCCGCCCCGGGCCGTACTTCGCGCAGGTCCACGACCGCGCCGCGGGCCGCCCGGGCGAGGGCGCGGGCGAGCGCGGGCGCCGCGTCCGGACAGCCGTCGTCGAGCAGGACGTCGGTGAAGTCGGTGATCGCACCGCCGAGCGGAGTGAGCACCGGCAGCGGGCCGCGCGCCCGCAGCAGCGCCGCCGCGCCGACGAGCGTGCCGTCGGCCCGCCGGACCAGGACCACCCGGAGGGCGCCGGGCCGCCCGTACGACAGCCACCAGGAGTGCAGCCACGCGTGGGACTGGAACGGCGTCGCCGTCGCGCAGCGCCCGTACAGCGCCGTCCACTCGGGCCCGAGCCGCCCGAAGGCCTCGCCGTCCCGCAGGACCTCGGCCCGCAGCGCCCCGGACGTCCGCGGCCCGGCCTCGGTCCCGCTCCCGGTCCCGGCGGGCGCGAGCTGTCCGACCGTCACACCGCCTCCGGTTCCGGCTGCTGCGCGGCCGGCGCCGGACCCGGCACCGACGCCGTGCCCTGCCGCGAGTGCCGGGCCCCGGCCCCGTCCCGCGCCTGCCGCTTCGGCCGGACCAGCAGCGCGAGGCCGCCGAGCAGCCCGCCCGCACAGGCGCCGACGAGCGCCGAGAGCCCCGCGGAGGGCGACACCGGGGAGACCGGCTTCGTCGCACGCGAGAACTGGACCACCTTCACGCCCGTGTTCCCGGCCACGTGCGAGCTGTTGAGGACCAGCGCCCGGGCCACTCCGTCGGCCATCGACACGGCCGCCGACGGCTTCGGCGCCCGCGCCGTGATCGAGATCATCGGCGCGTCCGGCGAGGTCGCCGCCTGCACGCTGGAGCGGAGCGTGTCGGCCGAGACGCCCGCCCACACCTGGGCGTCGCCGGTCACCGCGATGTCCGTGGCGACCCGCCCGTACGCCTGGGCGAAGCCGAGCGCCGCCGACGGGTCGGCCTGTTCGGCCGGCACGACGATGACGTAGCTGGTCGCCGCGTACTGCGGGGTCTTCACGGCGCCGTAGCCGCCGCCGAGGGCCGCGCCGGCGAGCACGGCGGCCGGCAGCACCATCCAGCGGGCGGGGGTGAGGCGGAAGGGACGTGGCGGTGTCGTGGTCACGGGGGTCATGGGGGTCATGGCGCAGCTCTCACTTCACGGAAGGGTGGGGGCCGTGGACGGCCCGCTGGTACAGGGACAGCAACTGCTCCGCGCTGTGCGCGATGTCGTAACGGCGGATCGCCCCGGGCGGCGGCAGCCGGTCCGGGCCGCCGGCCGCCCGCGCCCGCCCGGCCTCGCGCAGCGCGCCGACCAGCTCGGGCACCGACTCGCCGATCCGCCGGGCGCCGGGCGCCGCGCCCGGCGGCAGGTCGTCGATCGCCGGGCACGCCACGTACAGCGCGGGCAGGCCCGCCGCGAGCGCCTCGACGACCGCGAGACCGAAGGTCTCGTCGGGAGAGGTGGACACGAACACGTCCATCGCGGCGAGCAGCGACGGCAGATCGAGCCGCCCGCCCGCCGGATGCTCCGGCGGATCCGGGAACGCGCCCGGCAGCAGCACCCGGTCCGCCGCCCCGCACTCCGCCGCGATCCGCAGCAGCTCCGCCCGCCGGTCGCCCTCCCCGACGAGCAGCAGCCGCGCCTCCGGCACCGACGCCACCGCGCGTACGAGCCGGTCGAAGCGCTTCCCGGCCGCGAGCCGCCCCACCCCGCCGACCACGAACGCGTCCGCGGGCAGCCCGAGCGCCGCCCGGGCCAGCGCCCGGGCCCGCGGCCGGAAGGCGAAGCGGGCGGTCTCGATGCCGTTGGGCACCACCCGGATCCGGGACGGGGCCACGCCCCAGTCCGCGAGCCGGCGCGCCACGCTCGGCGACACCGCGACCGTCGACGTGCCGAGCCGCTCCGTCGCCAGATACAGCGCCCGGGTCCCCGCCGACAGCGGCCGGCCCTCGATCTGGACGTCGCCGAGCGAGTGCTCGGTCGCGATCACCGGCCGCACCCCGGCCAGCCGGGCGGCCGGCCGGCCGTACACGCAGGCCCGGTACAGATGGGTGTGCACGAGGTCGTAACCGCCCTGCCGGATCAGCCGGGTGAGCCGCGGCAGCGCGCCGACGTCCCGGTTGCCGGTCATGCCGAGATGGGCGACGGGCGTGCCGTCGGCCTCGATGCCCTCGGCGACCGCGCCCGGGTTGGTGAGCGTCACCACCCGGCTGCGCACCGGGAGATGGCGCAGCAGCAGCCGCAGCTGCTGCTCGGCGCCGCCGATGCCGAGCCCGGTGATGACGTGCAGCACCTTCAGATCGCGCGGCGTCATGAGAGCACCGCCCGGTCGGCCGGCCCGCCCTGCGCGGGGAGCAGATCGGCCGGGCGGCGCCGCCGCAGCGGATGCAGCACCCGCTTCGCGGTGAGCCGCCAGGAGGTGTCCTCCTCGCCGATGTGCACCCGGGGCAGCGCGTACGTGCCGGACAGCGGGCCCGGGTCGATCGCGCAGCCGTACGCGTACCCCGCCTTGCGGACCGCCCGCATCACGCGCGCGTCGACCGTCCCGTACGGGTAGCAGAAACCGTCCACCGGATCGCCGGTGATCTCCTCGATCAGCTCCCGGCTGTGCCGGGTCTCGGCCGCGAGACCCTCGTCGTCCGTGTCCGTGAGCGAGACGTGGTGCAGCCCGTGCGAGCCGATCTCCATGCCGGCCGTGGCCGCCCGCCGGATGCCGTCCTCGTCGAGCAGCGGCTTGCGCGGCCCCTCCGCGTCCCAGGCGTTGTCGCCGCCGAGCCGCCCCGGCAGCACGTACACCGTCGCCGTGAAGCCGTGCCGGCGCAGCAGCGGCAGCGCCGACTCCAGGAAGTCCGCGTACCCGTCGTCGAAGGTCAGCCCGACCAGACCGCGCGCCCGGCCCGCGGCGGTCGCCGCGAGCAGCTCCCGCACGGACACCCCGCGCAGCCCCCGGTCGCGCAGCCAGTGCAGCTGGCGGGCGAAGCGCACCGGGGAGACGGTCACCTTGTACGGATCATCGGGGACGTCCGCGATCGAGTGGTACATCGCCACCCACAAGGGAGGCTTCGGCAGCAGACGACGCAGCACGGCGGGGGCGGGCATGGGGGGTCCTTCGGTTCCGGCAGGGCGAGTGGGGGAGGGGCGGGATCTCGGGCGCCTTCGCGGCGCACGCGATGAACAGCAGGAAGACGCCGACGACGACGAGCGCGGCGAGGGCGACGCAGAGCACGGGCGGGCCGACGAACAGCGTGGTCAGCCAGCCCGCGCCGGTCGCCCACGCGCCGGCGGTCGCCAGCCGCAGCAGGCCCTCGCCGAGCCGGCGCACGTCCACCGGCACGGACTGCCGGCGGGCACCGGTCAGCAGCATCACGGCGGTCACCGTGATGCCGAGCGCGTTCGCGCCCGCGATGCCGGTCGCGCCCCACAGGTACGCGCCCGCCGCCCCCGCGACGGCGGTCGCGGCGAGCCCGGCGCCCATCGCGGCGGCCGGGTACCAGAGCGGGCGGGCCGCCGAGAAGTAGCAGCGGACCAGCGCGCCCACCATCGTCTGGCCGAGCAGCCCGAGCGCGTACACCCGCATCACCGCGGCCGTCGCCGCCGTGTCGGCCGCGTCGAACGCGCCCCGCTGGAACAGGATCTCGACGATCTGCGGCGCGGCGGCGATCACCGTCGACGCGCCGATCAGGACCACGACCGCCGCCAGGAGCAGGTCCCGCTCCACCCGGCGGCGCGCCCCCTCGGCATCCCCGGCGGCGAGCGCGCGGGCGACGACCGGGAAGCTGACCGTGCACAGCATCAGCGAGAGGATCATCGGCATCTGCGCGATCTTCTGCGCGTAGTTCAGATGCGAGATCGCTCCGGCCGGCAGCGGCGAGGCGAGGAAGCGCTCGATCAGGATCTGCGACTGCCGCGACAGCGCGAACACCACGACCGGCGCGATCACCCCGAGGACGAGCAGCCGCCCGTCGCCCGGCGGCAGCGGCTTCGGCTGCTCCTTCGGCACCGGCCGGTCGCGCAGCTCCCGCAGCAGCGACGGCGCCTGCACGAGGACCATGAGCACGCCGCCGACCGCCACCCCGGCCGCCGCCGCCCGCACCCCGAACGGCTCGCGCAGCAGCAGCGTCGTGCCGATGATCCCGACGTTGTACGCCACGTAGATCGCCGCCGGCGGCAGGAACGAGCCGTGCGCCCGCAACGCCGCCGAGCAGTACCCGGCCAGCGCGAACGCCAGCACGCACGTCGCCGTGAGCCGTGTGCAGTCCACCGCGAGCCGCGGATCCGGCAGCCCCGGCGCGAGCGCCTCGACGAGCATCGGCGCGAGCGCCACGAGCAGCGCGGCCACGGCGGCCACCGCCAGGACCAGCCGGGGCAGCGTCGTCCGTACGAGATGGCGCACCGGGTCCCCGAACAGCGAACCGGACCGCCGCGCGAGCGCCCGCGAGAACGCCGGCACCAGGATCAGCGCCATCGCGTCCTCGATCAGCAGCGTCGACGCGAACTCCGGCACCGTCCACGCCACCAGGAACGCGTCCGTCTCCGCCCCGGCCCCGAAGTACCGCGCCAGGATCTGGTCCCGGACGAGCCCGAGCACCGCCCCGGCCGCCGTCAGCCCGGCCGTCACCACCGCGGCCCGCAACAGGAACCGCCCCGACCCGCGCCGCGCGTGCCGCGCCCCGGACCGGGTCGCGGGCACGGCCTCGACGGGCCGCGCCCCGTACCCGAGCGGCCGTCCCCCGAGCAGCGGGGGCCGCTCGGCGCGGGTGGCCCGCACCACGGGCTGCGCGATCGGCGCGGCCCGCCAGGCATGAGTGGTCTCGCCGCGCGGCAGCCCGCACAGCGCGTCGGCGGCGAAGGCCGCCCACGGGTCCTCGCCCCCGCCACGCCGCATCAACAGCTGCAGGGTGTCGTCGGGTTCCCGGGGCGGCGGCTGCGGCAGGCCGCACAGCGGGTCGGCGGCGAAGGCCGCCCACGGGTCCTCGGGCCCCGCCGGAAGCGGCGGCGCGACGGCGCCGTCCGTGCCGCCGGTCCCGGGCCGCGGCAGTCCGCACAACGGGTCCACCGCCCCGGCGGTGGCGGCATCCTGCGCCCAACCTCCGCTCGGGTCGCGGACGTTGACGTCCTCGGGGTTCTGCCCCGGGCCCGGCCGGGCGTCCCGCCACACCGGACCCGGGTCGGACACGGTGTGGCCGCTCGCCCCCTGCGCGGTGTTCAACCGGAGATCCCGCGCCACCGGCCGCCCGCCGTACGCCGCGCGCCCCGCCGAACGGCCGCCTCCTGCGCGGGACTCGTGCGCCGCCGCAGCAGCCCGCGCCGCGGCCGTGCGCCGCGCGGTACCGGTCGCCGGCCCGCCGTACCCGCCCTCGGGCCCGCGGTACGGGACTCCGGCTCCGGTCGCCGGCGCGTCCGGCAGCGACGCACCGCGCGTGCGGGCCGGCGGCGCCACGCCGTGCGCCGCCTCCGGCGCGCCCGCGGTCCCGGCGCCGTACGCACCCCCGGGCTCCACCCCGCCGCCCGGCGGCGTGCCGTACGCGCCGTTCCGCGCCGCGTCCGTCGCCCGCGCCGACGGGTCCGACCACGGGTCCGACCAGGGGTCACGCACGGCGCACCTCCGTCCGGGACGTCAGGGACCACCAGGCGGCCAGGCCGAAGACGACGGACATGAGGACGGTGGAGGGGCCGCCGATGTCGGCGTAGAAGAAGTCGATGAGCTGCCAGGCCAGGATCCCGACGGCGACCAGGGCGCAGTCCGCGCCGAGCCGCAGCCGGCGGAGGGCCGCGACCAGGAGGGCGGCCCAGCTGCCGGCGAGGGCGAGCAGTCCGATCAGGCCCTGCTCGCTCAGCACCAGCAGGTACATGTTGTGCGGGGACAGCAGCGGCTGGCGGGCGAAGGCGGCGCCCGCGCCGGCCGTGTCGCTGCCCGACGAGAGCGCCAGGGACGCGTTGGAGTCGCGGTAGGCGGGGAAGCCCTTCAGGCCGACACCGGTCAGCGGATCGCCGCGCCACATGCGCCCCGCCGCCGCCCACAGCGTGTAACGGTCCGTCACCGACTGGTCGGGCGCGGCCGTGACCTGCGTGATGCTGGTGACGCGCTCCTTGACCATCTCCGAGCCGATGCCGAAGCCGCCCACCAGGACCACCACCAGCGCCCCCATGGCGAGCGCGACCCGCCCGGCCCGCCGCAGCCCCGAGAGGAGCAGCTGCCCGCCGCAGGTGAGGACGGTCGCGATCCAGGCGCCGCGGCTGAAGGAGAGCACCAGCGGGACGAACAGCAGGCCCGCGCAGACCAGCGCCGCCGTCCGGGCGCGGCCGGCGCGGGCGCCGAGGGCGAGGCCGGTGGCGATGACGAGGGCGTAGGCGACGACGGTGGCCATGCCCATCACGTCGGTGGCGCCGAAGGTGCCGACGGCCCGGACGTCCGCGCCCTGGTACGAGGCGCCGGTCCCGGTCAGGTACTGCACGACGCCGACCGCGCCCTCCAGCAGCCCGAGTCCGATCAGCGCCCACGCCACGACGGCGAAGTCCCGCCGGTCGCGGATCATCACCATCACGGCGGCCGGGACGAGGACGAAGATCTGCACGTAGCGGGCGACGCCCGGCAGGCTCGCGCCGGGGTCGCCGGAGGTGATCGCGGCCAGGCAGATGCCGAACACGGGCAGGCCGAGCACGACGGCGGCGGTACGGGTCAGGGGCCGCGCCCCGCTCCGCACCACCCGGATCAGACAGATCAGGACGAGCAGCCCCGACGCGGCGTCGGCGATCGTGCCCGTACCGCCCGTGCCGCCCTGCGTGCCGCCCCCGCCGCCCGGCACGAGCAGCAGCGCGATCACGGCGAGGACCGGGGACAGCGCCCCCGCCCGGCGCGTCCACTCCCGCACGCCCTCCCGTACGCCCGGGTCCGCACCCGGCACGCCCACCACGGCTGTCGTCATCAGCTTCCCGTCGGTCGCACGAGACCGGCCGCCGTACGCAGCAGGATGCAGACGTCCTGCCAGAGCGACCAGTGGTCGATGTAGTGGTTGTCGAAGCGGCAGCGGTCCTCGATCGAGGTGTCGCCGCGCAGCCCGTGCACCTGGGCCAGTCCGGTCAGCCCCACCGGCATCCGGTGCCGGGCCGCGTATCCGGCGTGGACGCGGCTGAACTGGGCGACGAAGTACGGGCGTTCGGGCCGCGGCCCGACCAGGCTCATGTCGCCGCGCAGCACGTTCCACAGCTGCGGCAACTCGTCCAGGGAGGTCTTGCGCAGGAAGTGCCCGGCGGCGCTCATCCGGTGGTCGTCGGCGACGCTCCACCGGGTCGCCGACTCCGTCTCGTCGGACGGCCGCAGCGTACGGAACTTCAGCAGCGTGAACAGACGTCCGTTCTGCCCCACCCGCTCCTGCCGGAACAGCACCCCGGGCCCGTCCGAGAGCCGCACCGCCAGCGCGCACAGCAGCAGCACGGGCAGCGCGAGCGCCAGCGCGGGCGCGGCGAGCGCCACGTCGAGGGCCCGCTTCGCGGTCAGCCCGGGGCGCTCGGCGAGCGGTACGAGGCGGCGGCAGCCGTAGCCCCACAGGTGGTCGCTCATCGGCTCGCCGGCCGGCTCGCCGCCGACCCGCCAGGTGGCGCAGCCGTAGTGCTGGAAGAGCGTCACGAGACCCTCGTCCTCGGTCAGGAACACGGCGTCGCGGACGGTGTTCTGGATGACCGCCCGGTGGATCTCCTCGCTCGTGGTGAGCACCGGCAGGCTCCGCTCCCGGGCCTGCTCGTGGACCCGCTCCTCGTCCTGCCGGGTGCCGGCGACGCCGACCACCCCGACCGGCCGGATGCCGTACTCCGGGTGCTGCGCGAGCGCCGAGGCGAACCGCCGGGCCGCGCCCGGCACGCCGATGACGAGCGCCGAGCGCGGGTGCGCGCGGGCGATCCGGCGCCGCCGCCCGTGCGCGAGGCCGCGCACCGCGACGACGGCGGTGACGTGCGTGCCGTACGCGGCGCACAGCCGCAGCGGACCGATCGCGAGGGCCGGCGAGTACGCGGCGGCCGCGGCCGCCGTCACGCACCAGGCGACCCCGGCGCGGGCGGCGAGCGTGGGGAGTTCGTCGAGCACGCCGACCGGGCCCGGCGCCGGGCGGTAGAGCCCGGCGCGGCCGTCGAGCAGTGCGACGAGGGCGGCGACGAACAGCGCCACCTCCCAGCGCCGGTGTGCGGCCGAGAGCAGGCACATCGCGAGCAGCACGGCGAGCGCGTCGGCCGCGAACAGCGGCAGGCCGGTGAACCGCCGCCGGGCCCGGCGGCGCGGTGGCAGCGCGAGCCGGTGGGTGCCGCCGCGCGGCGGCGCGAGGCGCCGCGAGGGGAACGAGGGAGGGACGCTGGTGCTTTCCGTTGTCACTGCGCAATCGGCTCTCTGTGCTCCGTGCCCCGCACTCCGGCCAGTTCGCGGTAGAGCTCCGCGACGGCCGCGCCGGTGCGCCGCACATCGAATCTGCTGAGTACGTGCTCGCGGGCCTCGCGGCCCAGCGAGTGCCGCAGCCCGGGCCGGCCCAGAAGGCGGCGGAGCGCGGCGGCGAGCGCGGCCGGGTCCTCGGGCGGCACGAGGCACTGCGCCTCGTGCCCGGGCGGCAGGCTCTCCCGCGCCCCGTCCACGTCGGTGACCAGGACGGGCCGGCCGCTCGCCATGGCCTCCAGGGGCGCGAGCGCCATGCCCTCCCAGCGGGACGGCAGCACGACGACGTCGGCGGCCCGGTACCAGGACGCGGTGTCCGCCACCGCCCCGACGAACCGCACCGAGGCCCCGGCGCCCGCCCGCAGCCGCTCCGCGTCCGGCCCGTCCCCGACGAACACGAGCCGCGCGTCCGGCACCGCGGCGAGGACCCCGGGCCAGGCACCGAGCAGCACGTCCTGCCCCTTCTGCCGGCACAGCCGCCCGACGCAGACGACGAGGGGCCCGGCGACCGTGCCCGCTCCGTCGTCGGCACCCGCCGGACGCGCGGCCGCCGGCGTCGGGGCGAAGCGGTGTGTGTCCACGCCGTTGTGGATCAGCGACCAGGACGCGCGGACGCCCGCCGACTCGCCGCGCCGGCGCTCCGCCTCGCTGACGCAGACCACGCGGGCCGTCCAGCGGGCCGCGGCCCAGCGTTCCCAGCGGAGCGCGAGCGCGGCGGTGGCGCCGGTGACGGCCTCGAAGGACCAGGCGTGCGGCTGGTAGACCGTCGGGACCCGGCCGCGCAGGGCGAGCCGGGCGCACAGGCCGGCCTTGGCGCTGTGCGCGTGGACCAGCGCCGGGGCGACGGTACGGATCAGGCGGGCGAGGTCGCGGGTCTCGCGGAGCAGGCGCGGGCCGGGATCGCGGCCGGCCGTCCAGTCGTACGCGTCGGCGCCCTCCGCGCGTACCGCCGCCGCCAGTTCGGTGCCCGGCGGGCAGGCCACGGCGACCCGCAGGCCCGCCGCGAGCTGCCCGCGGACCAGATCGGTGACGACCCGGGCGACCCCGCCGTCACCGGGCTGGACGGCGTGCAGCACGTCCGGCCGCGCGCCCGGGCCCGCACCCGGACCCGTACCCGGGTCAGCGCGTGATGTCCGCCTGGACGAAGAGCGCGCCGAGCCAGACGGCGTCCTTCGGGCTTCCGAGGCGGATGTGGAAACGATCGGCCCCATGGTGCAGCGCCCCCCGCAGGTCGAAGACGTCCGAGTCGTACCCCAGGGTGGTGAGATGAGCGGGCAGTCGTTCCATCAGACTTGTTCCCGATTCCGTGATGCTGGAGTTCATCACGTCGTCCGCGGAATTCGCGGAATCGGAGATCACGCTCCGCGTGACGCTCTTCGCCAGGCCCGTTTCCACCGCGAGGTAATCCCCGGAAGTCCCGCGGTCGCCGTCGTACGCGACAAGGCCGAGCCGGCCGTCCGCACCCTGTGGAATGCGGTCCTTGCCGAGCGCGAGCGGGATTTCCAGCTCGGGGTTCGCCGGGCCGAGCGATTCGAAGCCGTCCCACACGGTCAGCTTCCGCAGCGGATCGTCGGCCTTCTCGTAGGCCGCGACCAGCGTCCAGCCGCCCCAGCCGCCGACCGCCGAACGGCCCATGGCGACGTTCACCTGGGCGACCGTCCACAGGCCCGGCTGGGCCGACCGGACCAGCTCGGTGACGTCGGCGGACGCCTGGAAGGCGTCGGCGCCGTCGGCCGTGCGGTGGCCGATCGTGGTGTCGGCGAGCACTTCCTTGTACCGGCCGCCGGGCTCGGCGATCAGCACCCGCCCGTTGTCCTTGGGCGGCTTCTGCTCGCCCACCCGCAGGTTCCCGCCCCAGTACAGCCGGGCCCAGCTGACCCGGGCCCCGGCCGGGACCCGCAGTTCGGCCCGGCTGGAGTTGTAGGTGTTGGGGTCGTCGTCGACGTCGACGTACGCGACGGTGGCGTCGTCGTTGACCGTCTCGGCCCCCGTCGTGCCCCGCGCCGAGGAGTTGGCGGCGCGGAGGATCCCGCCGTGCTGCACGGCCGAGTACCGCGCCGCGAGGGGCAGTCGGGCGGCCTCCGCGGCCGGCGGGAGGCGCGGCGCCACGGCGAAGGCGGCCGGGAGCACAGCGGAGAGCGCCGCACCCGACACGGCGCACACCAGACCCCTGCGTACGCCAAGAACCGCTGAATTCCGCATACAGGTGCTCCGCTTGGACGAGAGAAGGAAGGGAAGACCCGTGGAGACCGGGGGAGGGGAAGAAGTCGGCCACGCGAAATGGATGAACGCGCGACGGGACCGGAAGCAACGTTCGGGACCGTTATAACCCCCGAGCCGGGCGATAGTAAGCATTAGATGCCCGGAAACGCGAACTCCCGTATCCATGAGGCACTTTCCTCGTTGAGCGTGTTGCGCCTTTCTGGGTCCGGTCGGACGAATGACCCTCCTATGGCCCAAACATCGGTTGAACGTCACCCGTTCGGGAGAGCAACCGATGAAATCCAGCGGCGTTGATGAGAGCGCAGGACGAAACCGTCCGTGCCGTCCGAGTAGTAAATCGATCGAGGAGACGTTCCCCATGTCCCGTATCGCGAAGGCTGTCGCCCTGTCCGTCGGTGCCGCCGCCGCTGTCGCCGGTGCCGCCGGTGTCGCCGCCGCCGACGCCGGCGCCGAGGGTGCCGCCGTGCACTCCCCGGGCGTGCTGTCCGGCAACGTCGTCCAGGTTCCGGTCCACATCCCGGTGAACGTCTGCGGCAACACCGTCAACGGCATCGCCGCCCTGAACCCGGCCTTCGGCAACACCTGCATCAACGCCTGACCGCACACGCCGGATCGTGGTCCTTCCGAGGCCGGCGCGCCAGATCG